>DAOUGF010000701.1:0-12747 GCA_034429295.1 Chloroflexaceae bacterium | reverse complement strand
GTGGAAGGCGTGGATCAGCTGGTCGATGCAGAGCATCTTCGCACGGGCGGACGACGGCTGGGGGAACTCGCGGTGGTAGAGCTCGAACTGCTCGACGGCGTTGAAGGCCGTGCTGCTCGCCCTGAATGGAGGCTGACGACCGATGATGTATACTTGATCTACATCAAGGAGCACACACTGACCGCACAGATCCGCAGCTCACCGCCAGCACGAGACCGCCCTGGCTTAGCTCCGCAGCCCTATCAACATGGCCAGCGCTCGACCGCCGGTGGACGCGCGTCCCGCCAACCAGAGGTGCAAGCAGGACAAAGCTCGCAAGGAGCAGAACAAGCGCAAGGCCAACCGCAAGCAGTGCAAGTAGCGGCATGTAGGCGATCTCGGAGTGGCTCGGCCGAGCGCAGCCCGTAAGCCACTGCAACTCCTGGCCGCGTTTACTGCAACCGAAAGTCTGCATCTACCCCTGCCACCGGCTGCAACGACGCCTACCGCCGCGCAAAGGATAGCCTATGATCTACAAGGTCTTTCTGGTCGAGGATGAGATCGTGACCCGTGAGGGGATTCGCGATACTGTCGACTGGAGCGCGGCAGGCTACCAGCTGTGCGGCGAGGCGCCGGACGGCGAGATCGCGTTTCCGCTGATCCTCGAGCAGCGGCCAGATACCGTGATCACCGACATCAAGATGCCATTTATGGATGGCTTGCAGCTCTGCCGCCTGCTCAAGGAGACGCTGCCGGCGATCAAGATCATTATCCTCAGCGGCCACGACGAGTTCAGATATGCCCAGGAGGCCATCCAGATCGGCGTGACCGAGTATCTGCTGAAGCCGATCGTCCCCCAGGATCTGCTCGCTGCGCTTCGCAAGGTCGCTCGCCAGCTTGACGAAGAGCGCCAGATGAGCGCGCACCTCCTGGAGCTTCAGGCGCAGATGACCAGTAATCAGTCGCGGCTCCGCGAGCGCTGCCTGCTCGATCTGGTCACTGGCAATATTTCTTCCGCGGAGTTTATCGAGCAGGCGCAGCGCCTGGCGATCGATCTGCTCGCGCCCTGCTACCAGGTGATGGTGATCCGCGCGGTGCCGCGCGTCAGCGCACCCGACGTGCCCCTGTACCGCGTGTACCAGCAGGTCGACGCGATCATTGCTGAGCTCACCGGGGACGACAGCTCGATCCTCTCGTTCAAGCAGGGCCTGGAGGCGACCGTCCTGATCCTGAAGGACGAAAGCCCTTTCCTCTTAGCGCGTAGAGTGCAGCACGTGACGGAATCGCTCCAGCGACGCATGGCTGAGCATACAGCATGCGTGATCGCCGTTGGGGTGGGAAGTGCAAGCGAGCGCCTCGGAGCCATCGCGCAGTCGTTCGCGGAAGCGCTGGGACAGCTCGGCCCCGACGAGCTCTCGCCGCCCGTCGCGCAGCTCACCCAGCCCGCTAGCCAGCAGCACGAGCAGAGCCATAGCGCGGCGCTGATCGCAAAGGCGCGCTCATATATAGATGCGAACTATGCGAACCCTGAGATCTCGCTTGGTGAGGTCGCTGCGCAGGTCCTGCTGAGCCCGACGTACTTTAGCGTCCTGTTCAGCCGCGAGGTCGGCGAGACGTTCATCGAATATCTCACTAATATGCGCATCCGTAAGGCCATGGAGTTATTGCGCACAACCTCGCTCACCTCGAGCGAGATCGGCTATCAGATCGGCTACCATAACCCGCGCTATTTCTACTCGGTCTTTCGCAAAGTTGTTGGGCTCCCGCCAAATGAGTTTCGACGCCAGCTGCTGGCCGGACGGCAAGGATAGCATTGAACGCGGAGAACGGGTATGAGCGAGAAGATCCCGCTGCTCGAGCGCCCTGACGCCCAGACTGGCCCATTAAACGTCACCTCGCTCACCGGCCGTGCCGCGCCGGGTTGGCGTTTTTGGGGGCGCCCGCCGTTCCAGTTCAGGCTGTCGATCCGCGACAAGATCCTGCTGGCGCTTTTGATGGTTGTCATCCTTTTGAGCGTGCCCTATGTCTTTCTCATCGTCCCGGGCATGCGATATAAAGCCCAGTATGACATCCTCATTCAGAATATCACGACCGCGAATAGCATTAACGGCTATATCAAGCCGGCGATCGATGCGGAGATGTGGGATGTTATCGCCGGAAAGAAGCCATTTCAAGAAGGTGCCCAGTATACGATCCTCGCCGATGTCGACCAGCGTGTCCAGCAGATGATCGACAACAGCAGCTCGGATAAGGGCCGCCTCAAGCTCGACGTCATCCAGCGGACGCTGCGGACGTTGCGCGAGACGATCGATCAGGTCGGGATTCAGATCGCCCAGCACCGGACGTTCGAGGAGAACATGGTGCTCATGGAGCAGATCCGGGATATCTCGCAGCTGGTCGAGGCGAACATACAGGAGTATGCGCTGTTTGAGGTAAACCGGACGCAGCAGCAGTATCAGGCCATGCAGACCGGTCTGACCCGCTGGGCGATCGGCGGTCTGGCTATGATCGTCGCGGCGATCCTGTTCTCGATCATGGCCGCCTGGTGGATCTCAAAAAGCATCTATGTCCCGATCAAGAAGCTTCACGATGTGACGACCACGCTCACCCGGCAGGACTTGGAGGCGCTCGTGACCGCCGACAACGCCGACGAGATCACCGCGCTCGGCCTGAGCTTCAACCTGATGGTCAGCAAGATCAAGGAGTTGCTCGCCGCCAAGATCGAAGAGCATGAGAACTTCAAGAAGGCCGAGCTCCGCGCGCTCCAAGCGCAGATTAACCCGCATTTCCTCTACAACACCCTCGACACTATTATCTGGATGGCCGAGGCCAAGCGTAGCGATCAGGTCGTCGAGTTGGTGCGGGTGCTGTCACGCTTCTTCCGCATCTCGCTGAGCAAAGGCAAAGACTGGATCACCGTGCGCGAGGAGATCGAGCATGTTGAGAGCTACCTGGCGATCCAGAAGATTCGCTACCGCGATATCCTCGATTACCAAATCGATGTGCCGGCCTCGATCGGCGACGCCGTGATGCTTAAGCTGACCTTACAGCCCCTCGTCGAGAATGCGCTATACCACGGGATCAAGAATAAGCGCAGCGGCGGGGCGATCGTCGTGCGTGGCCGCGAGCTCGCAGGCGGCCTGCTGCAGATCCAAGTCGAGGATAATGGCATCGGCATGACCCAGGAGCGGCTGGCACAGATCCGCGACCTGCTGGGCCCCGCGGCCGACGATGCAGTCGTTGTGAAGAGCGGCTATGGTCTCAGCAATGTCAATCAGCGCATCAGGCTCTACTACGGGCCTGAGTACGGCCTCGTGGTCGAGAGCGAGTACCAGCGTGGCACCTGCGTATCGCTCATCGTCCCGCTTCAGCGAGCCCCGGCCGTGCGTGCTGCGGTGGCGCTCGACGCTGGCTGATCCTCTCCCGCTGGCGGCCTTGCGATCATAAAAAATCTGACATTGCCCACAAAATAGTGAACACTCGCCCCCCTAAAAGACAATAAAAAGCTGATAGGTTTTAGAAGAAACATCATTCTCCACGCGCCCCCAGGCGATATAATTCTGACACACGGACGTCGTAAGAAGGTGTGAGCCACCTCAGCAGGGGTCTACCGGCCCCACCTTTGTCCGTACCTGCCAAAGGAGGCGCCGTCTGATGAAGCTCCCTGCGCTCCATCGTTGCGCCATCGTTTTTCTCGCGCTGGCCGCGCTGTCGTCCTGTAGCGGCTTCGCTCGTGGCACCTCTGCGTCGGTCACCACCACGGTCGACAGCCCGGCGAAGGCCTATGAGGATCTGGTGGTGGGATTCGCCCAAATCGGGGCCGAGAGCGAGTGGCGCACGGCCAACACCCGCTCGATCCAAGAGACGGCGCGCCGCCTGGGCGTCGAGTTGAAGTTCGCCGACGCGCAGCAGCAGCAGGAAAATCAGATCAAGCAGATCCGCTCGTTCATCGCGCAGCGAGTCGATGTCATCGGCGTCTCGCCCGTGGTCGAGACCGGCTGGGACACGGTCTTCGCTGAGGTGAAAGCGGCCGGCATCCCCCTGATCCTGATCGACCGTCATGCGGATGTCCCCGACGATCTGTTCAGCGCCTTTATCGGCTCGGACTTCTTTCTGGAGGGCCAGCGCGCCTGTACAGAGATGGCCAGGCTGCTGGGCGGGCGCGGCAATATCGTCGTGCTGGAGGGTACGGCCGGCTCGGCGCCGACCATTGACCGCCGGGATGGCTTCGACGAGTGCCTCAAGCAGCACCCGGGGATGCAGATTATTGCCCGGCAGTCGGGCGAGTTCATCCGTGCTCGCGGCAAAGAGGTGATGAGGGCCTTGCTGCAGTCGCACGGCCCCCAGATCGATGGGCTGTTTGCCCAGAACGACGATATGGCACTAGGGGCGATCGAGGCGATCGAGGAGTACGGCCTCAGGCCCGGCGTCGATATCAAGATTGTGTCGGTCGACGCGGTGCGCGCCGCCTTTGAGGCGATGATCGACGGCAAGCTGAATGTGACGATCGAGTGTAACCCTCTGCTCGGCCCACAGTTCTTCGAGGCGGCGCTGAAACTGGCCAATGGCGTGCCCGTTAACAAGTGGGTGAAATCCGAAGAGAGCATTTTCCGCCAAGACAACGCCGCGGAAGTGCTCCCGAAGCGCCAATACTGATAGGGCCCACGGTGGGCTCGCATCCATCCTATAGGTGAGGTGGGCGCTTCGCCCGCCTGCCCGAGTGGCGTGCCATAGCGTGCGCCGTCTGGTTGACTGTGCCCAAAATTGATTGGAGGTGTGCATGGGCGATTGGGGCCAGGGCCGGCCCGGTCGATGCTCGGCGGAAGGCGCCCGTTCAAGCCGTCGGCTGCAAGCTGAACGTAAAGTTTTTACAGGTAAGGAGTGAGCCAATGAAAGCCTCACGTATCGTCTCGACCTTCACCGTCGCCCTGATGGCGCTGACCATCCTCGCCGCCTGCGGCCAGGCGCCGGCCAGCGCGCCGCCCGCCCCGGCCGCTGAGCAGCCCGCGGCCGCCGCAAACGCCACCGGGAAGAAGACCTACGCGGATATGACCCTCTGCTTCCCCCAGCTCGGCGCCGAGAGCGACTGGCGCACGGCGAACACCGCCTCGTTCAAAGAGACCGCGGCCACTCTGGGCATCAAGCAGCTGGTCTTCTCTGACGCGCAGCAGAAGCAGGAAAATCAGATCTCCGCCGTGCGCGCCTGCATCCAGCAGGGCGTCGACGTGATCGCGCTGCCCCCGGTGGTCGAGGATGGCTGGGAGCCAGTCCTGACCGAGGCCAAGAACGCTGGCATCCCCGTCATCATCGTCGATCGCAGCGTGAGCGCGGACCCCTCGCTGTACGCCGCCCACATCGGCTCGGACATGGTGCTTGAGGGCGAGCGGGCCGCCGAGGAGTTCAACAAGATGATGCCCGACGGCGGCGCCGTGCTCGAGATCTCGGGCACCACCGGCTCGGGCGCGGCGGTCGGCCGGGCTGAGGGCTTCCGTAAGAAGCTCAACCCCAACATCACGATCCTCGACTCGCAGACCGGCAACTTCACCCGCGCTGAGGCCGTCCCCGTGATGCAGGCCTTCCTCAGGAAGTACCAGCCGGGGACGGATTTCCAGGGGATCTTCATCCACAATGACGATATGGGCATCGGCGTGATCGAGGTGCTCAAGGCGGCAGGCATCAAGCCCGGCGACCTCAAGATCGTATCGGTGGATGGCACGCGCGGCGGCTTCCAGGCGATGGTCGATGGCTGGTTCCAGGCCGACGTGGAGTGCAATCCTCTGCTCGCTCCCCAGGTGTTCGAGATGGCGCTGAAGCTCATGAACGGTGAGCCCGTCGAGCGTGAGGTGCTCACGAACGAGACCGTGTACTACCCGGAGAATGCAGCCGAGCTGCTGCCGACCCGTCAGTACTAGTTCAGGGCTGAGAGGCGAAGCGGCGCCCGGCGTCGCTTCGCCTCCGCACATATGCGATGTGAATAAAGGCAGGGTGGCAGCGATGGCAGATGATCAGATACTTGTCGCCATGAGGGGCATTACCAAGTCCTTCCCAGGCGTCGCCGCCCTCGAGGGCATCGATTTCTGCCTGCGCAAGGGCGAGGTCCACGCGCTGATGGGCGAGAACGGCGCTGGAAAGTCGACGCTGATCAAGATCCTCACCGGGGTCGAGCAGCCGGACAGCGGCGTGATCGAACTGGAGGGGAAGGCGGTCCAGGTGCGCTCGCCGCAGCACTCTCAGGAGCTCGGCATCAGCACCGTGTACCAGGAGATTAATCTCTGCACGAACCTTTCGGTCGCCGAGAATATCATGCTAGGCCATGAGCCCCGGCGTTTTGGCGCCATCCACTGGAAGAAGATGAACAGCCTGGCCAGCCAGGCCCTCCAGCGCTTGGGCATCGACATCGACGTAACCCAGCCCCTGGGCAGCTACTCGGTCGCTATCCAGCAGATGGTAGCGATCGCTCGCGCGCTTGAGATCCTCTCGGCCAAAGTACTGATCCTGGATGAGCCCACCTCAAGCCTCGACATGCACGAGACAACGATGCTCTTTAATGTGATGCGCAGATTAAAGGGCGAGGGCATCGGGATTATTTTCATCACCCATTTCCTTGATCAGGTGTATCAAATCGCCGACCAGGCCACCGTGCTCCGCAACGGCAAGCTGGTGGGCACCTTTGCGATCGCTTCGCTCTCGCGCATCGAGCTGGTTGCACTAATGCTGGGGCGCAATGTGACCGAGCTGCATGCGATGTCCAGAGCCAGAGCCGAGACTGAGCATCAGGAGGAGCGGGCGACCGTGGCCGAGGCCAGCGGCCTGGGCCTGAAGGGCTCGCTCGAGCCGATCGATCTGAAGCTGCACGCCGGCGAGGTGGTCGGGGTCGCGGGGCTGCTGGGCTCGGGGCGCACCGAGCTGGCGCAGCTGATCTTCGGGATCACCACCCCTGATAGCGGGTCGCTGCTGATCAATGATCAGAAGGTCGAGCGCTTCTCGCCTAGGGAAGCCCTGAGGCGGGGCATCGCTCTCTGCCCTGAGGACCGCAAGGCCGAAGGGATTGTGGGGGAGCTCAGCATCCGCGAGAATATCATCCTGGCTTTACAGGCCCGCTACGGCTGGTTCAAGGTCCTGAATGCCCAGAAGCAGTATGAGATCGCTGAGAAGTACATACGGCTCCTGGGGATCCGCACGCCCTCGGCCGACCAGCTCGTCAAGAATCTTAGCGGCGGCAACCAGCAGAAGGTCATCCTGGCGCGCTGGATGGTCACCCAGCCGCAGGTGTTAATTCTGGACGAGCCCACGCGAGGTATCGACGTGGGGGCCAAGGTCGAGATTCAGAGGCTGGTGCTCGACCTGGTGAAGGAGGGCATGGCGATCATCTTCATCTCCTCCGAGCTCGAGGAGGTGCTGCGGATCAGCGACCGCATCCTTGTCCTGCGCGACCGCAAGAAGGTGGCCGAGTACCCGGGTGATGTGAGCGACCAGACCATTATGCAGACTATGGCAGGCGAGCTATGAACAGTACCCCCCTTGGCAAGCGCTCTGTGAGCAGCACGCCCCTGCTCAGCCGCATCCGCGAGAGCCGGCTGTTCTGGCCCCTGGCTGCGCTGGCGGTGATCCTTATTTTTGATGCGATCTTCATCCCCAGCTTCTTTAGGATCGGTGTTCAGGACGGCCACCTCTACGGTAACCTCATCGACGTGCTGAACAATGGCGCGCCGCTGATGCTGGTCGCCATAGGCATGACCATGGTGATCGCGACCGGAGGAGTAGACCTCTCCGTCGGCGCGGTCATCGCCATCTCGGCGGCGATGGGGGCGGTGCTGATCAACCCGGCCCTGGGCGATAGGCTGGTCACGAATGATATTCTGACGAAAGACGCCACGAACACCCCGCTGGGCGTTATCGTCTTGGTCACGCTGCTGGCGGGCACGCTTTGCGGCCTCTGGAACGGGCTGCTCGTCTCACGCGCCAGGATCCAGCCGATGGTCGCCACCCTCATCCTGATGGTGGCAGGCCGCGGCATTGCCCAACTGATCACGAACGGCCAGATCATAACGATCTACTACACGCCCTACTTCTGGTTCGGCAACGGCTTTATCCTGGGCCTCCCCGTCTCCATCTACATCGTCGCAACAGTCTTCGCCATCGCCTGGTGGGTCACGCGGAAGACCCCGATTGGCCTGTTCGTCGAATCTGTGGGGATCAACCCGAAGGCGACCTACTACACAGGTATCAGCGAGCAGAACATCAAGCTGCTAGCGTACACGTTCTGCGGCTTCTGCAGCGCCATCGCGGGCCTGATCCTTAGCTCCTACGTGCATAGTGCCGACGGAAATAACAACGGCCTCAACTATGAGCTCGATGCCATCCTTGCCGTTGTGATGGGCGGGACGTTGATGTCGGGCGGGCGCTTTTCGCTGCTGGGGAGCGTCATCGGCGCGCTGGTCATCTGGACCTTCACGCTCTCTATGTACACCCTCGGTGTGCCCGACAAGGCCCTGCTGGCCGGGCGAGCGGTGCTTGTCCTGCTCGTCATCCTGCTCTACTCCGATCAGTCCCGCCGGCTCTTGAACAGGCTGCTTGACAGGAAGGGGGCGCACCATGGCGCAGCGGACTAAGCTCTTCTTATGGCGCCACGGCCCGCTACTCACCACCTTGAGCATCTTCATCCTGGCGTATTTCATCGGCGCACAGATGTACCCCGCGATGCAGAAGCCTCAGGCTTTTTTCAACCTGTTCATCAATAACGGCCCGCTCTTGATCATCAGCATCGGGATGACCTTTGTGATCCTCACCGGCGGGATCGATCTGTCGGTGGGGGGAGTGCTAGCCCTTACCACGACCGCATCTGCCGTGCTGCTCCAGAATGGCGTAAGCCCAGCGCTGGTGATGCCGCTGATGCTGATCATGGGCACGGCGCTGGGGTGTATCCTGGGCTGCATCATCCACTTCTTCAAGGTGCAGCCTTTTATTGCGACCCTGATGGGCCTCTTTTTCGCACGGGGCATAGCCTATATCATCAGCCTTACCTCCGTCACCATCACTGACAGCTTTTACAAGTACCTGGCGCTCTCACAAGTCCCTATTCCGTTCGTCCCGAATGCCTACGTGTATCTCCCGTCGTTAATTGGCCCGGCCTTACTCCTGGTGGCAATCTATGTGAGCTTCTTCACCCGCTTTGGCCGCACAGTCTACGCGATCGGTAACAATGAACAGTCCGCGCGCCTGATGGGCCTGCCGGTCGGCCGGACGAAGATCATTGTTTACTCGCTGAGTGGCTTCTGCTCCGCGCTGGCGGGGATCGTCTTCAGCATCTCACTGCTGGCGGGCTATGGACAATTTGCCACCGGGATCGAGTTGGATGCAATCGCTTCTGTGGTAATGGGGGGCACGCTGCTCACGGGCGGCGCAGGTAATGTGATCGGCACCCTCTTCGGCGTCCTGATTGAGGGCACGATCATCTCCATCCTCCAGTATAACGGGACGTTGAGCTCGTGGTGGACTCGCATTGGCGTGGGTGTCCTCACGCTCGTTTTTATCGGCATTCAAAGCATCTTCTACATGCAGAAAAGGCACTCCTGAAAGCGCTCCCCTGATCCTTGGAGGATCAGGAGAGCTTTTATGCTCAGGAGTACTCGTAGCGGTGCTAGTCCAGCGGATAGAGACGCACCGTCTTGCCGGTGACAGCACGGGGCGGCCAGAGGTGCGGCCACAGCACAACGATCTTCCACGCAACCGCCGGACCAAACACCAGCAGCGTCCACCAACCCGCAACCGCGCCGAGCCACACCAGCAGCGCGAGCATGGCGACCACGGCGCCGCGAAGGACGTGAGTGACGAGCCGATCGATCATACTACCCCTCCAGCAGCTTGCGGCCCGCAGCTACAGCCTCCAGCAGTTGCGCGGGCCGTGTCTCGGCATCCAGTGCTTGGAGCGGCTGGCAGCGCCCCGAGTGGCCCCAGAGTGCCTGCGCACTCCTCGAACCCTCCCCACAGCCGGGGCAGACGAACGGGCGCAGCTCGGCCCGCGCTCTCCGCTCCTTGGCCGCCGCGTCCTTCAGGCGGCTAGAAGACCATCGAGTGCAGCAGCACGGAGAGCAGCAGCGAGCAGAGCGATGGCAGAATACCCTCGATGATGGCCGGCATACCGGCGACAATCCAGGCCCGATCACTCGGCCACGGCTGCGTGGGGTCGAACAGCGCCGGGAGCTCGTGGCGTAGGCTTACCATCACCCCGAAGAAGGCCGACACGCACGTGCCGATCAGCACCAGGCACCAAGCGATGATCTGCTGATGCAAGTAGCGCACCGCCGCCCCTGCCGCACCCAGGTACAGGGCCTCAATACCGATGGCGGCTGCCCCGCCCACCCACGGCCCACGGGCGCCGGCGTAGAAGAGGTAGCCGCCGTGCGCACCCACCGCGGCGAGACACAGCACGGCGACAAGCAGCATGCGCTCGCCGTTGGCCAGCTGCCTGATGAAGCCGATCAGCAGGTCATAGAGCAGCCGGGCCGCATCCTCGGCAGCACTCCAGAGCCAGTCCAGGTGGTCGCGGTGGTTTGCATCACACCCCTATCCTCTCCAGCACATCGGCCGGCACCGTCCACAGTCCCAAGGCGCCCTTGCAGGGCACCGGCTCCGGCAGGCGCCGCACGTCGGCGAGCAGCCACGCCCAACGACCGGGCGTATAGTCGCCGAATTCGCGCTCTTGCTCAGTGAAGGGCCAAGACTTCACGGTCAGCCCGTCGTGAAGTGCGTAGGCTGTCGGCGGCGCGCCGATGGGTACACAGCCCGCAAGCGTGGCCACGGCCACGATCGCACCCAACTCTGGCTGTCGAGGATGCGGCCCGCAGTAGCCTGCTCCTGTTAGCACCTCCCAGAAGGGGGAACTACAGACGATCTCAGCTAGTCCCTGCAATCCGCCCACTGGCTTCAGGCTGGCGCCAGCATGGATGGCGAGCGGGCCGCAATAGCTCGTCTGCCAACTACGGGTTTCAATCCGCTTCGCCCCAATGGCGACAAGAGTTGCCCACGGTTGGGTTAAAGTTATCGCCCTCATACCTTCACCGTCTTTCCCGTGGCCGCCCGCACCCTCCCACTTCGGGACCAGCTGGCCTTCGTCGACTCGTACTGAGGGCGACCAGTGCGGGTCCAGGATGGCGACCTGATCGCCACGAGCGGCCACCCGCCGGGCCACAACCGCGCCCGCCAGCACCGACTTGCCGCCGCCCGACTCGGCGGCCAGCAACAGGTGCGGGCGCTCATCGAGCCACGCCAGCCACTCATCGAGACTCTCCACCCAGATTCTTTTTCTGAAGGTCTATGGCACGTCCCTGAGCAGCTCCAGAGCCCGGCGCTCATTGAAGGTCTGCGGCGCCGCGGTATCCCCGGCCTCGGCCAACATCCCGCGAAGCTCCCCCAGCCGTTTCTGATACCGCTCGCATCCTATCGCCCATGCAGCATTGGCCTCCCCGAGCCGCGCGAGCTGCTGTTGGAGCTGTGCTGGCTTGAGCGAGAAGCTGTAAATAATTTTTACTAACATGGCCCGCGGTCGAGAAGCGGTCGCTATACTGGCGTTGCCTCTTCCCCTCGCCAGGGGATGCCCCTACATTACACTATGGAGGTGGTATGCCAGTCAAGGGCCGTCCGACCTCACTCGTCCACGGGCTGTTGATCGTCGTTCTGGCTCTTCTCTCGGTGCTTGCCGCCGTGCCACTTACAACCCAAGCGCGGCCGGGCTGTGTTGCCACAAAGTTCGCCGACCCCGACGAGCCCACCCGCTGGCTGGAGAGCTGCGGGCGGGTCGATCCGCGCGGCGATCCGGAGCAGGTCGCTCGCCAGGTGATCGCGGAGCAGATAGGGAAACTCAGCCTGAGCGCGGATAGCAGCAACCTCTCGCTCCTGGCGGTCCAGAAATCCCCGACAGTGACCCATGTGCGCTTTTCGCAGCTGCACAAGGGGGTGCCGGTCTACTTGGGACAGATTTTAGTCCAGTACGATGCCTCCGGTGTGGTGCAGCTGATCAACAACCACACCCGGCCCAACCTGAATGTTGATGTCACGCCGAAGATCGACGCCGACACCGCACAAACATTGGCGCTCGCGGAGGTACCCGGCTCCAGCCAGCTGCGTGCGCCGATCCAGCAGGAGCTGGTGATCTATGGCGAGGGCGAGCAGCCCGAACTGGCCTGGCATCTGGTGCTCTACACACAGGAGCCCCTGGGCGACTGGCATGTGATGATCGCGGCCGACGACGGCGCGGTGCTGGGGGCGTGGGACGAGATCTGGTATGCCACTGGCAGCGGGCAGGTCTACAACCCCAACCCGGTGCAGGGTTCGGGCGCGATCCCGCTGTTCGATAATAACGACTCCACCAGCGCCGCTCTCAATGCCGCCCGCGTGACCCTGACGCTGAATAACCTGGCCGATGACACCAACCAACTCCGGGGCACTTATGTGGATCTAACCGGCACCGGGGTGGTCGGCTGCAACCTGCCTTATACGCCGGGCCAGGCCAACGAACCCTCGCGGCTTTACAACTACACGCGCGACGACGATCGCTTCGAGGAAGTGAACGTGTATGCGGCGATCGACGGGGTCCAAAGCTGGTTCCAGTCGTTGGGCTTCACCAACGTCAATAACCGCTCGATCCCGGTGAACGTTCACTGCACGAGTCAGGATGGCTCCTTCTATAGCAGCATCGACAAGGCGCTGCACTTTGGCGACGGCGGGGTGGACAACGCCGAGGATGCCGACATCGTGCTCCACGAGTAT
>DAOUGF010000700.1:0-19078 GCA_034429295.1 Chloroflexaceae bacterium | reverse complement strand
GCGCCTCGCCTTGCCTGTTTAAAGGCATATGTGGTATACTAAGGCATAGTGCGGGCTGAAATCAGACATCTTCGCTAGCATGGGCGACGCGCGAGCGGGCGCCCACATTGTCGTTTCACGATTTGAGCGCTCTCCGAGCAAAGTAACAGAGAGTCCTATGCAGAAACAGGAGCTTTTAGTGCCGCAGCCGCGTGTGCAGCTGGCGGCTGCCGGCACGAACTATGGTCGCTTCGCTATCGAGCCCCTGCAACTTGGCCATGGCAGCCCGCTCGGCAACGCCCTGCGCCGGGTGCTGTTCTCTTCGATCCCTGGCGCCGCCGTCACCCGGATCAAGCTTGGCGGCGTGATCCACGAGTTCTCGACTATCCCCGGCGTGCTGGAAGACGGCACGCAGCTTGTGTTGAATGTGAAGGGCATCCGGCTGCGCTCCTACTCCGAGCGGGCCGTGACGATGCAGCTCGTTAAGCGCGGCCCCGGCCCCGTCTTCGCCGGCGACATCGATGCCCCGAGCACCGTCGAGATCGTCAACCCCGAGCACTATCTCTGCACGATCGACGACGACTCTGTGCTGGAGATGCAGCTTACCGCGGAGCGAGGGCGCGGCACGAGCCTTGCCGACAACAACAGCGGCCTGAACATCGGCGAGATCGCGGTCGACGCCCTTTTCAACCCGGTGCCCCAGGTGAACTTCCTGGTCGAGCAGGTGGCCGATAACGGCAGCGAACCCCACGACCGCCTGATCCTTGAGATCTGGACCGACGGCACCATCAAGCCGGGCGACGCCCTCGGCCACGCGGCCCAAGTGCTCGCCCAGCACTTCGGCCGCATCGCCGTGTTTGATCAGCCGGAGCCGGTGGCCGAGGCGCCCGCCATCACCGGCCGCGCCATCCCGGCGGATGTCTACAACCGCACGATCGACGAGCTGGGTCTCAGCACGCGCACTTACAACAGCCTGCGTCGCGCCGACATCACCACCGTTGGCCGGCTGCTGGAGCTCGACGACCGGGCGCTCCAGGGCATTCGCAACCTCGGCCCCAAGGGTGTGGAGGAGATCCGCACGCGCCTGCTCGCCCTTGGCTACCTCGAGGGTGAAGGCGGCGAGAGCAGCGAAGGCGGCGAGACGCCCGCCCTCGAGGCCGCCGCTGAGCCCACCACGGCCGAGGACGGCGGACTCCCCGCCGACGATTCCGAGAACCCTGTAGCCTGACGGACCATCCCCCCTTCCCTTTCGTCCTTTCTGACCTGCTGGAGAGCCCCGGCGCGAGACGGCAAAGTCGCCGCCACGCGCCGGCTCTCTGAGCCTGGCACGTAACTTGCGGGCTGTGGGCCGATCCCCGCGCGGCCCTTAGAGACCCTGACTTTCCACTTTTTTCAAGGAGTTTTGAATCACATGCCACGAACATCAAAGAAAAACGCCGCCGCCTCCGACGGCGCCCAGACGCAGAACGGCGCAGGGCCGTTGGTGGCGCTCGACAGCGCCCAGACGCCCGATGCCGTCGCGACGGCGGTTGGCAGCGGCGTACTCGAGATCGGGCCTGAGGGCTTCGGCTTCCTGCGTGGGCCGCGCCTGCTGCCTGGCCCCGACGATGTCTATGTCGCCCAATCGCAGATCCGCCGCTTCGGCCTGCGCACCGGCGATACGATCGCTGGCCGCGTGCGCCCGCCCCGCGAGGGTGAGCGCTACCCCTCGCTGCTCTGGGTCGAGCAAGTGAACGATGTGCCCACCGAGGAGGCCCAGAATCGCCCGGTTTTCGAGCGCCTCACCCCGGTGCACCCGTTCCAGCAGCTCATCCTTGCCACCGAGCCCAACATCCTCTCCACCCGCCTGATCGACCTGATCGCCCCGATCGGGCGCGGCCAGCGCGGCCTGATCGTCGCGCCTCCCAAGGCCGGCAAGACGATGTTGCTCAAGGCGATCGCCAACGGCATCACGACCAATAATCCCGACGTCCAACTGATCGTCCTGCTGATCGGCGAGCGGCCCGAGGAGGTCACGGATATGCGTCGCTCGGTGAAGGGCGAGGTGATCGCCGCCACCTTCGACGAGCCGGTCGAGGATCATATCAAGGTGGCTGAGCTCACCCTGGAGCGGGCCCGGCGCCAGGTGGAACACGGGCGCCACGTGGTGATCCTGATGGATTCGATCACCCGCCTCGCCCGCGCCTACAACATCGCCATGCCCTCCAGCGGCCGCACCCTCTCCGGCGGCATCGACCCGGTGGCCCTTTACCCGCCCAAGCGCTTCTTCGGCTCGGCCCGCGCCATCGAGGAGGGCGGCTCGCTCACGATCATCGCTACCTGCCTGGTGGATACCGGCAGCAAGATGGACGATGTGATCTTCGAGGAGTTCAAGGGCACCGGCAATATGGAGCTCAACCTCGACCGCAAGCTGGCCGAGAAGCGCATCTTCCCTGCTGTTGATATCCAGCGCTCCTCCACCCGCCGCGAGGAGTTGCTGCTCGACGCCACTACCCTGCGGCAGACCTACGCGCTGCGCCGCATGGTGAGTATGCTCGGCGAGAACGACGGCACCGAGCTGATGCTCACGCGCATGGCCAAGGCTCGCACCAACGCCGAGTTCCTCGCCACGTTGGGCAAGTCGGGCGGATAGGCGCGCCAATTTCCCGCGCCCTCGAGTTCCAACTTGAGGGCGCGGCCACGGGCGGCGCAGCATCGGCCGTCTCGTGTATAATCGGGCGCGTCGCCCGGCTTCTGCGAGGAACGCGCCCGATGGCCCCGAACGCCCCCCGATCGCTGCTCCCCCTGGTCGCGCTCCTGTTCACCCTCCTCGCAGGCTGCGGCGCCCCGCCGCCGGCTGACCCGATCGCCGCTGCCCCACCCTCGCCCGTGAGCCGCCCCGCTGCCACGGCCACCGCCTCGCCCCCTCAGCGCCCCAGCCCTACACCCGCCCCAAGCGCCACCCTTGCGCCAGCCACCGCCACTCCCGCGCCGACTCTCGCGCTGGCCACAGCCACGCCCGATCCCGACGCGCCGCCGCGGGTAGGCCTGCAGGTGGGCCACTGGAAGATCGAGGAGCACCCGGAGGAGCAGATCAGGCTGCGGAAGTTCTCGGGCGCTTACTACGGCGGCTACGACGAGTGGGAGCTGAATATTCTGATCGCCGAGGAGGTGCAACGGCTGCTCGAGGCCGCCGGCGTGACGGTTGAGCTGCTCCCGGCCACTGTGCCGGTCGGCTATCAGGCCGATCTCTTCGTCTCCATCCATGTGGACGGCGTGACGGGCGATCAGGCGGCCACACGCCGCGGCTGGAAGGTGGCCACCCCCTTCGGTGCCTCACGCGCCTCCGAGGCTCTGGCCGCCGCCATCGCCACGAGCTACCCCGCCGCCACCGGCCTGCCCGCCGACCCGCAGGGCCCCTCCTACGATATGCGCGCCTACTACGCCTTCGCGGCCTATCGCTACTGGCACAGCGTGGCGCCCACAACGCCCGCGGTGATTGTCGAGTGCGGCTTTATGACCCACCCGGCAGACCGTGAGGTGCTCTTCGAGCAGACCGAGCGCGTCGGTACCGGGATCGCCGAGGGCATCCTGGCTTACCTGCAGGAGTATCACCCCGCCGACCCGGACATGCGCGAGCCAAGGGGCTTGGCGATGGGGCGCCCTGCCGCCGCCGACGTGCCCCTCTACGCCCGCGCCGACGTCAGCAGCGCGGTGCAGCTCACCCTCGATCGCGACCAGCCGCTGGTGCAGGTCGCCCGCGCCGACGGCTGGCGGCTCGTCTTTACCCACGGCGACGGCTGGGAGTTGGGCTGGCTGCGCGAGAGCGACGTGGAAATCCTCGATGAGGCCATCGCCCCGCCCCATCCCTGCTGCGGCGAGTGAACAGGGCCCGGCGGAGCGCTCTAGCTCGCTCTCGTGCTATAATATGCCAATCTGTTCGCATCGTGCGGGTCCCGCGCAGCCCCGCGCGCCATCATCTACGCGCTGAGAGGGGGTGAGCACCGTGTCGGAACCTGACCTTAGTGGTCTTAGCGCTTTCGCCCCGACAACACTCGTTTTCACCGGCATTAGCCGTGCTCATCACTCCAGGAGCGCATACCATGAGCGATACTAAATCCGAGAAAACCTACACCGAGCGCTATGACCCGGCCGCGATCGAGAAGAAGTGGCAGGAGCGTTGGGCCGCCGATGATCTCTATCGCACCGGCCCGGCCGATGAGCGCCCGAAATACTACGTTCTGGACTTCTATCCATACCCTTCCGGCGATGGCCTGAGCGTCGGCCACTGCCGTAATTATGTTCCCACCGATGTGCTCGCCCGCTTCTACCGCATGAACGGCTACAACGTCCTGCACCCGATGGGGTGGGACGCCTTCGGCCTGCCGACAGAGAACCAGGCGATCAAGACGAAGACCAACCCGGCGGTGCTGACGAAGCGCTACGCCGCCAACTACAAGCGCCAGCTGAACATGATCGGCGCCAGTTACGACTGGAGCCGCGAGATCACCTCTTCCGAGCCCGACTATTACCACTGGACGCAGTGGATCTTCCTGCGCCTGTACGACCATTGGTACGACACGCGCCAGGATAAGGCCCGCCCTATCGCCGAGCTGGAGGCTGAGCTGGCCGCCCACGGCACGGCCAAGCTCGACCTGCCCCTGTCGGAGCGGCGGATCACGGCCGACGAGTGGAACAGCTACACGCCTCTGGAGCGCCAGGAGTTCCTGAAGCGCTTCCGCCTGGCCTACCGCGGCGAGGCCACCGTCAACTGGGACCCGGTGGACAAGACGGTGATCGCCAACGAGGAGGTGGGCCCCGACGGCCGCGCCTGGCGGAGCGGCGCCCTGGTCGAGCGCAAGGTGCTGAAGCAGTGGTTCTTCCGCATCACCGCCTACGCCGAGCGGCTGGATCGCGACTTGGATACGGTCGACTGGCCTTCGCGCATCGTGGCGATGCAGCGGAACTGGATCGGCAAATCTCGCGGCGCCGAGGTGATCTTCAAGGCGGAGCAGGGCGACGAGATCATTGTCTTCACCACCCGCCCCGACACGCTGTGGGGCGCTACCTTCATGGTGCTCTCGCCCGAGCACCCGCTGGTCGAGCGCGTCACAACCGCCGAGCAGCGGCAGGCCGTGGCCGCCTATGTCGCCCAAGCGAAGGCAAAGGGTCCCGCTGCGGCCGAGGAAAAAGATAAAACCGGCGTCTTCACCGGCGGCTATGCTGTGAACCCAGTCAACGGCGCCAAGATCCCGATCTGGGTCGCCGACTATGTGCTGATGGGCTACGGCACCGGCGCGATCATGGCCGTGCCAGCCCACGACGAGCGCGACTTCGCCTTTGCCATCAAGTTCGGCCTGCCGATCGTCCCCGTGATTCGCCGCCCCGACGACGCCGCCCGCTCGGTGCTGCGCCCCGGCACCTACGCCGCCGGGCTGCCTGAGCGCCTGCGCGAGGCCGGCTACCGCTTCAGCGAGGACGATGGCCAGCTGGTGGTGGAGCTGACGGGCGAGCAGGCCCGCGCCTACGCCGAGCTGGTGCAGCCCCACCTCACCGAGGGCTGGACCGAGGTGGCCGGCTCGGGCTGGCTGGTCATCTTCCCCGACGAGATCATCGCCTTCGACTCGGCCGCCGCCGACGCCCGCATCGTCGACCGCATCCGGACGAGCCTGAAGGTGGACGCCATCCCCAGCTACATGGCCTACCTCGTCACCATCCCGGCCTACCGCGATCTGGTCTACCACGATGAGGTCGGCACGCCGATCAACTCCGGCCCGATCGACGGCGTGCCCGCCGATGAGGCGATCGAGCGCACGATCGCTCTGCTGGAGGAGTGGGGCGTCGGCAAGGGCCGCATGAACTACAAGATGCGCGACTGGCTGATCAGCCGCCAGCGCTACTGGGGTACGCCCATCCCGATCATCCACGCCGAGGATGGCACCGAGGTGATGCTGTCGGACGATCAGCTGCCGCTGACCCTGCCGGGTGTGGACAGCTACGAGCCCACCGCCACCGGCGAGTCGCCTCTGGCCAAGATCGACGAGTGGGTCAATGTCACCCTGCCCGACGGGCGCAAGGGCCGCCGTGAAACCGACACGATGGGCACCTTCGCCTGCTCCTCCTGGTACTTCCTGCGCTTCGTGGACCCGAAGAACCCGAACGAGTTGGCCTCGCGGGAGGAGTTGGCCTACTGGCTGCCGGTGGATATGTATGTGGGCGGCGCCGAGCACGCTGTGATGCACCTGCTCTACGCCCGCTTCTGGACGAAGTTCCTGCATGACTACGGCTTGCTGCCCTTCGTCGAGCCCTTCAAGGCGCTGCGCAACCAGGGCCTGATCCTGGCGCCGCCTAAGGAGGTGGACGGCCAGATCATCATCGAGAAGATGTCGAAGTCGAAGAATAACGTCATCACTCCCGATGAGGTGGTGGCGAAGCACGGCGCCGACGCCCTGCGCGGCTACGAGTGCTTCATCTCCGACTTCGAGGCCTCCGTGCCCTGGAGTACCGACGGCGTGCCAGGCATCCGCCGCTGGCTAGACCGCGTCTGGCGCATTGTGTTGAGCAACGACGACGAGGGTACGCCGAGCGGCGAGATGAGTGAGCGGCAGCTGCGGCGCATCACTCACCAGACGATCGCGAAGGTTGGCGGCGACATCAAGGATTTCAAGTTCAACACCATGGTCGCCGCCCTGATGGAGTTCACCAACGCGCTGTACAAGGCCCGCGAGGCTGGCCTGGGCGGCACGCCCGCCTGGCGCGAGGCGATCGAGACGCTGATGCTGCTGATCGCCCCGGTCGCGCCCCACATCGCCGAGGAGCTCTGGGCCCGCACTGGCCACCCCTACAGCATCCACCAGCAGTCCTGGCCCGTGTCCGATCCGGCGCTGGCCGCCGAGGACGAGATCGAGGTTGTGCTGCAGGTGAACGGCAAGGTTCGCGACAAGCTGACGGTGCCGGTGGGCGCAAGCGAGGATCGTCTGCGGGAGCTGGCGTTGGCGAGCGAGCGGGTCAAGAGCCACATCGGCGACAAGACCATCCGCAAGGTGGTCGTCGTGCCCGGCAAGCTAGTGAACGTCGTCGTCGGGTAGCTGTAGGGCTTTCGCGCACGGAGCTATCTCACACCGCCCCCCAAGCCTCAAGCTTGGGGGGCGGTTTAGTGCGCCTCAGATTTGGGGGCGCCTTAGGTGCGCCGATCTGCCAGCGTTGCCTGGGGATGCCCTTACGTTTTAGCGTCGCCGCAGCGCGAGCAGAATCAGCAGCGCGACGAGGCCGAAAGGCGCGAGGGCGCTACCGCCGCCGAAGCCCATCGTCGTGACTCTGCCGCCTCCCGACGGCGCAGGGTAGGGGTCGTCTGGCGGCTCGGGCGTATCGGCGGGTTCTGGCGTGCGCGTCGGCCTGTGGGTAGCCGTCGGCCTGTGGGTAGCCGTCGGTTGGTGCGTGGCCGTTGGCTTGTGAGTGGCCGTCGGTTTCGGCGTGTCGGTGGGATCAGGCGTATCGGTGGGCTCGGCCGTCGGCTCGGGCGTATCCGTAGGCTTAGCCGTCGGCTCAGGCGTATCCGTAGGCTCAGCGGTGGCCGTCGGCTTGGGCGTATCCGTAGGCTCGGCTGTAGCCGTTCTGGTTGGCTTGGGCGTGTCGGTAGGCTCAGCGGTGGCCGTCGGCTTGGGCGTGTCGGTAGGCTCGGCCGTGGGCGTTCTGGTGTACGTCGGCGCGGGCGCAGTGCTGCTGGTTGGCTTGGGCGTGGCGGTGCTGGTCGGCTCCGGCGTATCGCTAGGCCCAGCCGTGGGCGTTCTGGTTGGCGTGCTAGTAGGCTTCGCAGTTGCCGTAGGCGTGCGAGTGTAGGTCGGGGTTGGCGTGGCGGTCCTGGCCGGCTCCGGCGTATCGGTGGGCGCGGGCGACGCCGTGGGCGTGCGGGTGGCGGTCGGCGTGGCGGTGCGCGTTGCCGTGGGGCTCACCGTAGGTTCCGGCGCCTCGTCAGCATCGGCGGGCCTGTTCTGCGGCTGCTTGCCCCGCGGTGCTGGCACGATCAGGTTCGCGCAGGTGCTGCCGATATTCACCGCGGCCGAGTTGGTGATCGGCGCGTAGGTCACACCGTCCACCGTGAGCTGGTAGCTCGGGTTCGGCACGGCGATGCACTGCGGCGCCGGGTCGACGAAGAGCAGGCCGATCCGCAGGTTCGCCGAGCCGAATGGCGGCAACTCCACGTCCCAGATCACCTCGTTGTCATCAGAGATCGCCTGGCCAGAGCTTTCGATAAGGGTCGGCTCGGCGAGCGGCTGCGGGCTGGTGGGTATCGTATCGCGCAGCTGCACTGTCATGGTCGAGTCGGTGGTGTTGGAGAGCGTAATCGTCCACTCAAGCGCCACTACCGGCTCGGGGACGCCCGGATCCGGGCTTGTGCCTGTCTTGCTGAACCCGATCTCTGTGGCATCGTCGTTGATGATCGTCCCTGTGCTGTTGCCGCCGAGGACGGCGCCGTTCGGGTTGCTCAGCACCAGGAATAGTGTCTCGTCCTCCTCGATCTCCAGGTCGCCATTCAGATCGACCTCGACTTGCTGCGTGAGCGTTCCTGGCAGGAAGGTAACAACTTCACTTACCGGGTCGAAATCCACGCCCGATGTGGCCGTGCCGCCGAGCGTAGCGGCGTTGACCGTGATCGGGAAAGGCGCCTGCTCCGAGAGCTCGACGGTGAACACGAGCGTGTTCGAGTCGCCAGGGTTGCCCTCAGGCGCCGCCGGGGCGTTGCTCACCCGCACCGTGGGGAAGTCGTCGTTGATGATGGTGATTCTCTCGGTGCAGTCCTGGCAGTTCGTGGCCCCGGTGTTCCCCGTCGCGCTGATCGAGAGGTCGATCGTCTCGTCTTCCTCGATCTCAGTGTCGCCCAGCACGCGGAGCGGGATCGTCTGGCTGAGCGCCCCGACCGGCAGGAAGGTCAGTTGGGTGGGCGCGAGGATGTAGTCCACTCCAGAGGTCGCAGTTCCAGCGGCAGAGAAGTCGATGATCAACGGCTCGTATGGCTGCTTGTCGATGGCGACCGTAACGTTGACCAGTTGCTCGCCTGTGTCGCCCTCGAGCACGCTGGTAGGGTTGGCCGTGAGGGTGATGTTGATAATATCGTCGTTGAGGATAGTCACCGTGGCCGTCGAAGGGTGGTCGGCGGGCGTCACACCGCCGGCGCTCACCAGATCGACGAAGAAGTTCTCGTCTGGCTCAACCCGTACGTCGCCGTTGATGGTGAGGGCGATGGTTCGCGTCGTCACACCGATCGGGAAGTTGACCTGGGTGTTGCCTAAGCCGGCATAGTCAGAGTCGGCGGTGGTCGCGCTGCCGTTTCGGGTGCGGTAGGTCACATTGACCGGGCGCTCGGCGGCCTGATCGAGGGCGATCTCCAGGTTCACGGTCGTGGTGCCGGTGTCGCCCTCGTTGACACTTACGGCGCTCGTGGTGAAGCGGGCGATGCTGTTGTCGTCGTCAACGATCGTGCCCTGGCCGCTGCCGTCGACGATGATCGCGCCGCCGGTGGGGTTCGCGAGGTCAACGAAGAAGGTCTCGTTCACCTCGTCGATGTCATCGCGGATGATCGAGACGGCGACCGGGCGCGTCAGCGTGCCAGGGTCGAAAATCAGGGTGCCGGAGGTCGTGAGATAGTCGTCCCCGGCTGTGGCCGTGCCATCACGTGTGCTGAAGTCAACGGTGATGGTATTGCTGATCGGCCCATTGAGGCTCACGGTGAAGGTAGCGAGCGCCGGCGTATCGCTGGGATTGCCCTCGGGGTTCACCGTGACATCATTGATGTACAGGCCCAGCTGATCGTCGTTCTCGATCGTCACTGTAGCCCTGGTGGGCCCAACCAGCGTCACGCCGGCGGAGGGGAGTAGATCGACGAAGAAATGCTCATCGGCCTCGAAGAAGATGTCGCCCACCACCTCCACGCTGAACTCAGCGCTCAGATCGCCGGCCGGGATGATCACCACGTCGTCGTCATCTTCATAATCGTTATTGCTGGCCAGGGCGGCGTCGGGGCCGGTGCCGTCGGCCGTGGCGAAGTTGACCACTACATCGCGCTCGGCTGGCTCAGCGAGGCTGACGGTGAAGTCGACGTCCGTCGTGTCGCTGTCGCCTTCTAGCACCGAGGTCACGATCGGGCTGAGGCTCACGCTCGCAAGGTCGTCGTCGGTGATCGTCCCGGTGCCGCGGGGCACGGCGATAGTGGCGCCCACGGGGTTCGTCAGATCGACGAAGAAGATCTCGTCGGCCTCGACCACGGTATCGCCGACGATCGTCACGTCAATCGTCTGCTGCTGCTGGCCGGCGCTGAAGTTCACCGTTCCGCTGGCGCTGACAAAGTCCTCGTCTGCTGTGGCCGCGGTGGCACCCGTCGCCGCAACCGTGCTCCAATCCACACTGACGGGGCCGGGCGCCGGTATATCCAGCGAGACGGTGAACGACAGGATCTGCGTGCCGCTATCTCCCTCGGTGATAGCGGGCGGCGAGTTGATCGACAGCTGCGGCGGCACCGGCGTACTGGTATACGTCGGCGAAGGCGTAGCAGTGTTCGTCGGCGTAGCAGTGTTCGTCGGCGTGGCGGTGTCCGTCGGCGTATTGGTAATAGTCGGAGTGTTGGTCTGTGTCGGCGTATCCGTGGCCGGCGGCGGCTCGGGCGTATCCGTAGGAGTTGGGCTGAGCACGATCGGCGGCGTCGGAGTCGCTGTGCGCGTGGCCGACGCCGTGGCCGACGCCGTGGCCGACGCCGTGGGCGTATCGGAGGGCAGAGGCTCGACGGTATCGGTCGGCGACGGCTCCGGAGAGAGGATCGGCAGGGTCGGCGTAGCGGTGGGCGGCACGACCGGCGTGCGCGTGAGCGTCGGCGTGCGCGTCGGGACGAGCGGCAGGGATGTCGGGCTCACCGGCGGGATATTCGTGCTGGTGGGCGGCACGACAGGCTGGCTCGTCGTGGTGCTCGTGAGCGTAGCCTGGGGGCGCGATGTGCCGGTGGCCGTCGGCACGCGGGTGGGGGTCCTGCTGATCTCGGGCGTCACCGTAACGCCAGGAAGCACCACGACGCTGGTCGGCGTGGGCGTGACCTGCGCGCCACCCGCGACAGCGCTGGGCGACGGGTTGGGCGTGATCGTCGGCCTGGGCGTGGGCGGCTGGGTATTGGTCGGCATCGGCGGCGCCGTCACCGCTGGCGGGAGCTCAACCTGGGCGATGGGAGCGACCGTCACACCCTGTCTGACGGCGACGGGCGTCTGTTCGCGGCGGGCGACCTCCGTGGCCTGGAGGTTGCCGAGGTTTGGGTCCACCGCGGCGAAGCTGATGCCGGGTGGGAAGGGCTCGTAGGCGCTGAGGCCAGTGGACGAGCCGACATCGGTGAACGGGGCGTTATTGGGCCTGATCAGGCGCAGCGCCACCTCGGCCATACAGCCGACGGGGAGCACGGCAAGGAGCAGCGCGAGCAGGACGAGCGGGAAAAGCCCGTCACGGCGCCGTCGTTGTGTCGTTCGATTGGGCGACGGCGAGTGTGTGCTCATTTGCCTGTTGCAGGATGATGCTGAAGGTGCTGCCCTGGCCGATGGTGCTGCTGACGCGCACCGAGCCGCCCTGGCGCTCGATCAGCTGGCGGGTGATGGCGAGGCCGAGGCCGCCGCCACGGAGGCTGGAGTTGTTGCCTTCCACCCGTTGGAAGCGGGTGAAGAGCCGCGGGAGCACTTCGGGGGCGATCCCGGGCCCTGTGTCGCTGATATCAACCTGTACAACGCCCTCGTGGGCCGTCGCGCGTACGATGACGCCGCCCTGCTCGGTGTAGCGGCGCGCGTTGTCGAGCAGCTGCGAGAGGGCCCGCTTGAGCTGCTCCCGATCGCCCACCACGGCCGGCAGGTCGGCCGGGAGCTCAAGGGTGAGGCTGAGGCGCTTCTGCTCGAAGCCCTGGCGCAGCGGCGCCAGCGCCATGTTGAGCACCATCTCGAGATCTTGCGGCTGCAGCTCGGTCTTCAGCTGGCCGGACTCGATATCGGCGATCAGGATCGCGTTGTTGACCATATCGGTCATATCAACGGCGCGGGCCCGCACCTGATCGAGCAGCTCGGCCTGGTCGGGCGAGAGCTTCTCGCCGCCGGTGCCGCGCAGCAGCAGCTCGGTGAAGCCGCGGATCACGGTGAGCGGCGTACGCAGCTCGTGGGAGATCGTGGCGATAAAATCGGTCTTCGCCCGGTCCATCGCCACCGCCTCGGTGATATCGTGGAGCACGATCACCTCGCCGGCGGCCTGGCCCTCTTCGTCAACGATCGGCGCCCTGGTGAGGGTGAAGGAGCGCTCGCCGACGCGGAACTGCGGGCCGCCCCGGCCGAAGATCTCGCGGGTCTGCGGCACCGCCTCGAGGGGCAACTCTTCCCAGCGGGGCCTGGCGGCGCGCCAGTTCTGGAGGCCGAGGATCTGCTCGGCGGTGGGGTTGAGCAGGATGATGCGGCCCTTATCATCGGTGACCACGATGCCGTCGCCGATCGAGGAGAGGATCGCCTGGCGCTGTTTGGCATCCCGCTGCACCTGGTCGTAGAGCAGGGCGTTGGCGAGTACGGCCCCCGTCATATTGGCGATCACCGCCAGGCTCTTCTGCTGGGCCTCGCTGAAGGCGTCGGGGGCCTCGTGGGCGAAGATCAGGGCGCCCGCCAGGTGGCGCTGGCGGACGATCGGCGTGGCGTAGACTGTCTGCAGGCCGGCGGCGGCGAGGCCGCTCGCCGCGAGTGCATCGGGGTCGCTCACCGCGGTGAGTTGGGCCTGCTGCGGGTCGGTTGCGACGAGGCGTGCGAGCAGTGGTGTGTCGGGCGGCAGGTTCACCTCGAGGCGGTGCAGCTCCGCGGGGGCCGTGGGGCTGAGGTGGTAGGTGTACCCTTCGTTGCTTTCGAGCAGCGCGAGGGCCACCGTGCCCGGCACAAACGACGCGGCCGCAGTGGCGGCTACGGCGAGCACATCATCAACCTCGATCGTCTGGTTGAGCTCGCGACTGGTTGTGTAGAGCCGGAGCAGGTGCTCCGTCATGCTGTTGAAGGCCGCGGAGAGGGTGCCGAACTCGTTCTGCTCGACGACGGCGCTGCGGGCCTCCAGATTACCCGCTGTGACCGCCTCGGCCGTTTCCACCAGGTTGTTCAGCGGCCTGCCGATCCGGCGGGCCACGTTCAGGCCGACCACCACCGCGACGAGAGCCAGGGCGGCAGTGATGCCGAGCACCGCCCAGCGGGTATCGGACCAGGCGCTCACCACGAAGTCGGTCGGCAGGCCAACGCTGAAGTAGCCCGACTGTACGCCGCGGATCAGCAGCGGCGCGTAGACTAGCTGGTGCTCCTGCCCTGCGACCCTGCGCACCGTATTGACCGAGCAGGCCGGCAGGCCCACCGTCTGCACCGGCGAGATCAGGCGGCCGGAGAGCGTGCCGATGTCGAGGCACGGGTCGGTGGGCGGGCCGGCTGTAGGCGCTGCATCCGAGGATGCGGCGTCGGGGTTGTTGAGCGCCGCCACCTGGTTGAGCAGCTCCTGGCTCATATCGAGGCTCGAAAGCTCGACCCCGGCGGCAGTCGTGGAGCGGGCGATGCCGCTCACGTCGTAGATCGTGCTGATCGCGGCCTGGCTGCGGATCTGCAGGTCGGCGAGCAGACTGTCGAGCCGCTGGGCCACCAGCAGGCCGCCCACCAGGATCGTGGTGTTGCCCTCCTCGTCGGTCAGATAGACTGGGGAGACGGTGAAGAAGTGGATATTATCGCGGCCGTCGAGCGAGCGGAAGGCGATCAGGCCGCTGTACTTGTCGCCGAGCTCATTGCTGCCGGGGATAGGCGTGCGCTCGCCGCGCAGCACCGCCTGCACGAGCTGGAGGTCAGAGAGGTCGGTGCCCACATAGCGGGCCGGCTCGCTGGTGCCGCTCGGGCCGCGTTCCCAGTCGGCCAGGGCCTTGCCGGCTGTATCGAAGACGATCAGCCGGTCCGGCTTCACATTCTCATTCGTCTGGCCGAGCTGCCAGAGGCCCTCCAATGCGAGGGCCAGCCCATCCACGTCGCGGGCCTGCATGGCCTGGGGCACCGAGGGGGCGCCCGTCTCGGCGTTGGGGGCAGTGAAGGTGATCTGGCCGAGGTAGGTGATGTTCCCGATCTCGCGCTGGGCGAACGATTCAGTGAAGTTGCGGGCCACCTGCCCCAGCTGATTATTAAAGCGCTCCTGCCAGCTATCGGCTACCAGCGTGATGGCGATAAATGAACCGACAAGCATCACCAAAATCATCAGGGCCAGATACGGCCCGATGACGGTGTACTTGATTCTGGAGCGATAGGCTTTGGCGAGCTGCCGCATTGGTTGGACCCACCTAGGCGCATGAAGCTGTCGGGTGTTGTTAGGCTGGCCTGGGTTGCAGGGCCCGCAGGCCCTACACGAACTACACCTTGTAGTGATCTGGCCGAGCCAGCTGCGGGCCGGATGGGAGCGCCAGCTCGCTCTTACAGCTCATAGTACCGCTGATGGGTTCGGCCAATTATAGATCATCGCCTGAGCTTACACAAACGTTAGTAGTTAACAATTTTGTAGGAATTGGGAGTGTAAACAGTTTTTCTTGTGCCGGGGTGACGGCAGCCGCGGCTGGTGCTACGCTGTGCGGCCGGAGCGCAGCCCTTGGGAGAGCGGTAGCGCGAGAGCGAAGGTGCTGCCGGCCCCTTCGGCGCTCTCCAGCCAGATTGTGCCGCCGTGCGCCTCGACAGCAAGCTTACAAAAAGTTAATCCGAGACCGGTACCCCGCACCTTGCGGCCGCGCACCTGGCCGAACTTCTCGAAGATGCGGGCGTGGAACTGGGGCGGGATGCCCGGCCCCTGATCGCGCACCCAGAAGATCAACCAGTCGGCCGGGTCGAGGGGCGGCAGGCGTAGCGGGAGCTGCTGCTGATCCACGCTCTCCTGATCGGTCAGCCGCACAAAGTTGGCGCCCAAGGTTACCGTGCTTCCCTGGGGGGAGAACTTGATCGCGTTATCGAGCAGGTTTTGCAAGACACGCACCAGCTTCTCGCGATCGGCCTCGATCAAAGGCAGGCCCACCGCCAGTTCTTGCACCAGGCGTACCCGCTGATCCTGGGCCGAGACTCGCAGCCGATCGAGTGTCTGATCGACCAGCGCGTAGGGCGAGAGTGGCTCGGCGTTGAGGCTCAGGCGGCCCTCCTCCATCCTGGCGATATCGAGGAGCGTATTGACCATCTGGAGCATCGTCTGGCTGCCCTGATGGGCGATGCCGAGCAGTTCCTGCTGCTGCTCGGTGGTCGGCCCACCGAGGCCCCGCTTGACCATCATGATCCCATTCATGATCGCTGTCAGCGGCGCCCTGAGGTCGTGCACCAGCATGCCGGTGTAGTCCTCTCGCAGCTGGGCGAGCTCCCGCTCCTTGGAAATATCCTGGAACAGGGCGAGGCGGCCGATCTCGGCGCCGCTCGTCTCGCGCACCGGCAGCATATAGTGGCGGACGACGCGCCGCCGCGGCCCGGCGAACTCCAGCTCGACCACCGTCTCGCCGCTGTTGCCGTCGTTGAGCCAGGAGGGCGTGGTGATCGCGGTGGCGCGGCGGTTCAGGTCGTTCAGCAGTTCCTCGAGGGGCCTGCCGATCAAGGCCTCGCGGCGCATCTGGAGCAGCGCGGCGGCCTCGGGGTTGGCGGTGACCACGACGCCTCGCATGTCGGCCATGAGGATGCCGTCGTTGGTGGAGTTGAGGATGGCCTCGAAGCGGTCGCGCACGGTGGTGACGGTCTGGAAGAGCCGCGCGTTCTCGATCGCGACCCCGATCGTGGCGGCCATGCGGGCGAGGCGCTCGGCTTCCTCCTCGGTGAAGAGCCCGTCGCGCTTATTGAGCAGCTCGATCACCCCGATCGTGCGCCCTTTCACAACGATCGGCACGCAGAGGAGAGTCTTCACCTCGTAGCCGACCGAGTCGCTGACATCGGGGAAGAAGCGGGGATCGTTCTGCACATCATTGACGATATCGGGCTGCTGCGACTCGGCCACGCTCCAGACGATGCCCTGGCCTCTGGGGATGCGCACGCCGAAGAGCTTCTCCTCGCCGGCCTCCAGGGTCATCACGAAGACCAGCTCATCGGTCTCCTCGTCGAGCATCAGCAACGAGCCGGCGTCTACGCGGAAGTACTCGTTGATCTTCTCCATCACGAGGTGATAGACCTCGCGAGTGTTGAGCGACGAGGTGACGACGGCGGCGATATCGTTGAGGGTGGCGAGCTCGGCGGTGCGGCGCTGGGCGTTCTCGGTGATGCGGAAGGAGGTGACGGCGGCGGCGAGCTGGCTGGCCATCAGCCGGGCCTGGGCCACCTCGTCGTCGGAGAAGTGGCGTGGCTCGTCGCCCCCACAGATCAGCACGCCGATGCAGTTATCTTGGGCTACCAGCGGCACGAGCAGCAGCGAGCGGACCTGGGCGGCGTCGAGGAGCTCGGCCAGGGTGCGGGTGAGCGGGCGCGCGTCGCGGGCGTGCAGGGCGGCAACATCAAAAACCTGGGTGGGCTGGCGCTCGTGCACCACCTGCTGGATAAACGTGGTGCCGCTGATAGGGAAGGGCGGCGGCATGTTGACGCGGGGCGGGAGGGTGCTGACGAGGCGGGCGGTAACGCCGTCCTCGCCGATCAGCAGGACCCCGCTGTTGCCGAGGCCAAAGAGCCGGGCGAACTCGTTGAGGCCGAGCATGAGCAGTTCATCGAGGGTGGTGGCGGTCTCGATCGCCTCAGCGATACGCAACAGGGCCGCGGTGCGTGGCTCGGCCTTGCTTGGGGCGTCGGCGCCCTGCGCCGTGATCGTCCGGTCGGCGGCGGAAGTGTTTGCCATAGCGTTATCCTCTGCCGGGGCTGAGCCGGTAAATGGTATGGGCGACCGCGCCGCCGTTCAGCAGGGGCGCGAGCGGCTCGAGCTGAAAGATGCTTTCGCCGCCGAGGCTGGCTACGAGAGTATCGGCGACGAGCACCTCGTCGTTGCGGGCGAGGCGCTGGAGGCGGGCCGCCTCCCGCACGGGGTTGCCGATCAGTGCGACGCTGCGGAGCGACTCCTCGCCCACCACGCCGGCCACGATCGTGCCGAAGGCGAGGCCCGCGCTGATGCTGAGGTCGCAGTTCAGCCGGGTGCGCCAGCGGCCCCGCAGCCGGCGGGCCATGGCCTGCACCGCCAAGGCGGCCCGCAGGGCGCGCATGCGGGTATCGCCGTGGGCGTCGGGGTAGCCGAAGAGCAGCAACAGGCTGGCCTCGTCGCGGTTGGCGAGATAGCCGTGGTGCTCATAGGCGATCGTGGCGAGCTCGGTGGTGAAGGGTGTGAGCACCTCGGCCATGAGCCGGCCAGGGTCGAGCTGGCTCTCGTAGCGCTCCAGGCCGACCAGCCCCACGAAGAGGGCGACCGCCTCGTGGTCGCCTGGTTCGAGGATGCGGCTGGTGGCGGCGGTGTCGGCGAGCAGCGCGCCCAGATCATCGCTCGCCACATGCCCCTCGAAGAGCTTGCGGGCGAGGTTCGCCTGGCTCGGTGACACCATCTCCTCGTACTGGCCGCGGGCGAGCAGGGTGACGGCATAGGCGGCCAGGGCCGAGGTGAGGGCGAGGCTGCGCCGGCTGTAGTGGCGCGGGGCGGGATCGGCGAGAGTAAGCACCCCCAGCGCCCGATCGCCGTAGAGCAGGGGCGCCACCAGCACCGAGCGCATATCGTCGAGGCCCGGTACCGGCAGCCAGCGGGTATCCCGCTCGGTGTCGTCGATCAGATCGGCCCGGCGCTCCCGCAGGGCCCAGCCGGCGAGGCCGTGTTTGAGGATCGGGCCGACAGTGACGCTGAGGGGCAGCACATCGCCCTGCTTGAGTGTGATCCGGTAGCGCACGTGGCTCTCGTTGGCGTCAAGGAGCAGCAGCGAGCCGTGCTGAGAGTCGGTGACGCGAGCGGCTACCCGCAGCACCTGCGCGAGCGCCCGCTCCAGCCGCTGCGGCTGCGCCTCGTCTGACGAGCCGCTGTCGGCGAGCAGCGTGCCAAGCTGCTCAAAAGCCATGAGCCGGTCCGTCTCTCGCTCGAAGAGGTCGCGGTGCACGCAGTTCTGCACGGCGAGGATCAGCATGTCGGCCACGCTTTGGGCGAAGGCGCGCTGGGCGTCGCTCAGCCTGACATCGGCGCCCTTGGCCACCAGGCAGAGCTGGCCGAAGGGCTGGCGCCCGATCATCAGCGGCAGACAGAACAGCGTGACGGGGCCCTGAGCGTACTTGAGCGGTAGGCTCTCGCGGACTTGGAGGTCGCTGTAGGTGGCCGTGCGGCCCTCCCGCAGCGCACGCCCGACCGCCGTCTTCTCGATGTCCAGCGCCACCGGGCGGGCGAGTTGGCCGATGTCGGTCGTGGCGCGGGCCGTGAGCGCCCCCCGCTCGCCGTCGATCACCAGGAGCAACGCGCCCTGGATCGGCAGATGGGCGGTGAGTTGACCGACCGCGGCCTCGAGGGCCTCCTGCTCATCGCGGACGAGGGCGAGCTCGCGGGCGAGCTCGGGCAGGGCGTCGGTGCGGGGCACCGAGGCGATGGCCTCGCTAAGGATCGCCCGCATCGCGACCAGTTCATCAGCGCCGGGTGCGGGCGCGGTGATGGCAGCGTCGGTGAGGGTGGCTGCGTGGTTGTAGAGGTCGTAGGCAGCTTGGCGCAGGGCCAACCGCATCGCCACGGCCAAAGCGAGGCCGATCAGCAGGCCCACCAGCAGGATCGCGGGGAGGGTGCTGGCGAGCGAGAGAGGCGGGGCGCCGGCGACAAGACTGGCGAAGCCGTAGACAAAGACGCCGAGGCAGAGCCCTGCGGCCAGTGCCAGGGCGAACACGCGCCGTATGTCGCTGCTCGGCAGTCGCAACCTATGCCTTCCTAATGCGGCAATCACTGTTGAAGGATGAACGGAATCTAGCCGCAACTTTACACGACTGCGCCAAGGGTGCGCCGTGAGCGCATCGCAGAGATTATAGCCTGCCGGGCTATGCCGGGCAACTGGCGTACAGCTCCTCGTGGCGCTCGGCGATGCTGGCCCAGGAGAAGCGGGCGGCGATGCCGGGCCCGGCAGCCGCCAGGCGCGCGCGGGCCTCCGGCTCTGCGGCGAGGCGAGCGAGCG
>DAOUGF010000699.1:0-5163 GCA_034429295.1 Chloroflexaceae bacterium | reverse complement strand
GCGGGCGCGCCGCCTCGGCGATCTGGCCGCCGGCACTCTGGTGGTGCGGGAAGGGATCGCCCTCTCCCTGGACGAACTGACCCGCGGGGCCGCCCCCGCGCCTGTGCCGCCCCGCGCCCCCGACGCGCCGCCCTCGCCGATGCTCCCTAATCTGCACCTGCTCGACGACGGGGCCTACGGGCTGGCAGAGGAGTTCCTGCGGCGCCGGGAAGGGCTCAGCCCTGCGCGCCGGCTCCAGCTCGCCGGCGAGCTCTCTGCCGTGCTGCGCGGACGCCTCGGCCTGCCGGAAGGCGGCGATCCCGAGCGCTTCATCGAGCATCTGGTGCGGGAGTATCGGGTTTACAAGGCTGCGCCGGAGGGATAGCCCAGAACGTCAGCGGCCCAGCGCACTGGTGACTCAAACGGTCGTGGCTCAGTCGGGGGCTAGCTCGCGCCAGAGTGGGTGGTCGGGCGTCCAGATCTCGAGCTGGGGCAGGCGTTTGAACCAGGCTCCCTGGCGCCTGATAAAGCTGTGGGTGTCGAACTTGAGCCGCTCGACGCACTCGGCCAGGCTCGCCGTTCCCTCCAGGTAAGGCCGCAGCTGGATGTAGCCGAGGCTCGACATGGCGGGCAGCTCCCAGGCGTAGCCGCGCCTGCGTAGCTCCGCAACCTCATCGACCAGGCCGGCGGCCAGCATTGCGTCTACCCGCGCGTCGGCCCTGGCGTAGAGCTCGTCGCGGGGCCGGGTGAGCCAGATGGTGCGGATGGCGTAAGGCGGCGGCGTGCGGCGCTGCTGTTCGGAGATCGGGCGGCCGGTGACGATCTGCACCTCCAGGGCGCGCACCACCCGGCGCACGTTGCGCGGGTCGATCTGCGCGGCGGCCTGCGGGTCCACCGCGGCGAGGCGGGCGTGGAGCGCCGCGGGGCCGGCGGCGGCGGCCTCGGCCTCCAGAGCGGCCCGCAACTCCGGCTGAGGGGCCACGGCGGGCACTTGCCAGCCCTCGAGCACCGCCGCGAGGTACTGGCCGGTGCCGCCCACCAGCAGGGGCGCCCGGCCGCGGGCAACGATGCCGGCAATAGCCTCGGTGGCGAGCTGCTGGTACTCGGCCAGGGAGAAGGGCTCGTCGGGGTCGCGAATGTCGATCAGGTGATGGGGGGCGGCGGCCCGCTCGGCCGGCGTGGGCTTGGCCGTGCCGATGTCCATCAGCCGGTAGATCTGCCGCGAGTCGGCTGAGACGATCTCGCCGCCGATCCGCTGGGCCAGCGCGACGGCCAGGGCCGTCTTGCCGACGGCCGTTGGGCCGACGATCGCCGTGAGGGTTGGCCTGTCGCTCATCGCAGCTCCTCAGCAGAGCGGGGTATAGGGCGCATGCTACAATGTAGCATAGGAACGCGATCCTAACCCAAATCGCAGCTTGTAGCGGCAATGGGGCACGGCCAAGCTGCAACCACAGCTAGCCGCAACATGTGAGCCGCGCCCGATGGAACCACAGAACGTTCTCGGTGCGGAGCGGGATGAGCCGCCAGCGGCCGGTATTTGTGGTTCTCTGTAGACAGGATCTGACGTGCAGCCTTCTCCCCCAAGGCAGCCCAACATGGAAGCCGTGGTCACCCTGCACACCAGGGACGGCCGTGCGGTGCAGGTGCGCCACATGCGCCCGGAGGATGCCGATCTGCTCGAGCGTATGTTCTACCGGCTCTCCTCGGAGACGCGCTATCGCCGCTTCTTTGTGCCCCTCGACAACGTCGACGAAGAGCGCGTCCACCAGGAGGCCCGCCGCCTGGCTACGATCGACCCGGCCATGGAAACGGCTCTCCTGGCCCTGACGACGGAGGATGGCCGCGACGAGGCTGTGGCCGTGGCCCGCTTCTCGCGCCTCACCGAGCGGGACGACTGCTGCGAGGGCTCGATCGTGCTGCGGGACGATTTCCAGGGCCAGGGGCTTGGACGCCAGCTCTTCGAGTTGCTGGTGCAGACGGCGATCGCGGGCGGGTTCCGCCACATGATCCTGCTCACCCACTCCGATAACTTCGGGATGATCAGTCTGGTGCGAGGGCTCGGCCTCCCCTTTCAGGGCCGTTATAGCCGTGGCCTGTACGAGATCGATGTGCAGCTGTCGGAGGCGCACCAGCCCTACTTCCCCTTCTCCGGCTGAGGAGGAAGGTGAGGGCTATTGGATTGCGGTAGGTCTCCCTTGTCTCCCTCGCTCTGCGGCGAGCGGCGCGAGCAAAGCGTAGCGCTTCGTGTACAATAGCCGCCGTGCGCTTCGATATCCTCACGCTCTTCCCGAATATGTTCGTCGGGCCGCTCACGGAGAGCATCCTTAAGCGTGCCCAGCAGGCGGGCCGGATCGACGTGCGCCTGCACAACATCCGCGATTGGGCCACCGACAAGCACCGCACCGCTGACGATGCGCCCTACGGCGGCGGCGCCGGCATGGTGATGAAGGCCGAGCCGCTCGCGGCGTGCATCCGCGCCGTGCTGGCGGATGATGACGAGGGCGCCCCGTCGCCTCCGGTGATCCTGCTCACGCCCGACGGCGAGCGCTTCACCCAGGGCATTGCCCAGGAGCTCGCCGAGGAGCCGCGGCTGCTCCTGGTGTGTGGGCACTATGAGGGCGTGGATGAGCGGGTGCGGGAGAAGCTGATCACCCGCGAGCTCAGCATCGGCGACTATGTGCTCACCGGCGGCGAGCTGGCGGCGATGGTGGTGGTAGATGCCGTTGCGCGCCTGGTGCCCGGCGTGATCGACGCCGAGTCCACGGCCGAGGAGAGCCATAGCGACGGCCTGTTGGAGTACCCGCACTACACTCGCCCGGCCGTCTGGGAGGGGCAGGCTGTGCCGCCCATCTTGCTCTCCGGCCATCACGGCGAGGTGGCGAAGTGGCGGCGCCGCGAGCGGCTGCGCCGCACCCTGGCCCGTCGCCCCGACCTGCTCGCCCAAGCCTACGGGGAGGGCAGGCTCACCCCAGCCGACCTAGCGTATCTGGCTGAGCTCGGCTGGCAGCCCTAACCTGCCCTCCCTCACTCACTCGCTCACGTATCGAACCAATCTTTCCACAGGCGCTCGAAGCTGGCGCCGGGGTCGTACCAGTACTGTTCGGGGTCGAGCGGCAGCGCGGGCGGCCCATCGGGCGTAGGCAGTGTGCCGGCCCGCAGCCGGGCGGCGAAGCTGCGCACAGCGGCGGCTGCCGGCTTTTCACGGCCGTCCGGCGCCACCAGCCCGGCGCTGCGGGCCCACCAGGAGCGGTCGGCCGGGGGGATGCGCCAGAGGTCGGGCGCGATATCGGCGTAGGCGGCCAGCCAGGCGCCGGCGGCGCCGTCGCGATAGAGGGTGATGAGTGTCTCCTCCACGAGCGTCGCCTGCTGCTCCTCCTGGGCGAGCGCCAGCTGCGCGGGGCGGCCGAACGTCTCGCTTGAGACGCTGCCCGTGGCGCCAGCGGCCTCTGTCGGCACCCCGATCTCAGTGACGATAACCGGCTCGGATCGGCCCAGCTCAGTCGCGAGCAGGCCCGCGGCCAGGGCGTGCAGGAAGCGGATGTACCCGGACTCCCAGGGGCGCGGCAGCTCCAGCGGCGGGAGCGGCGCCGCGGAGATGAGCGGGCGGCCGCCCGCGGCGACGATCTGAGTGGGGCGCAGCGTGTCGCGCCGGCGAAGGCTCACCGGGCTCAGCTGGGCGCCGAACGTGCCGGCGCCGAGGCCACTGGCGCGGCCAGCCAGATCGGCCCACCAGTCGGCGGCCCTGGTTGGGTTCCGGGCGCGCTCCATGTCGGCGCCGAGCAGCCAGAAGGCCACGGCCGGATGGGCGGCAAGATTGCCGATAGCCTCGTTCAGCAAGAGCCGCTGGGCTTCCAGCAGTTCCGGCTCGCTGTAGAGGTCGCGAACCGGCTCGCGGCGGTAGCGATCGCCGGCGAGGATGGCGGGCTGATCGGCTGGGACGATGACCATGGGCGGGCCGAGGCGCCGCGCCCGCTGCACGTCGGACGGCAGCCGGTAGCCGACAGCCCACTCCGGCAGGTGGAGGGCTCCGCCGAGGCTGGCGCCGAGCAGCGCGACAGCTGCCCGCAGCCCATTGTCGGCAACGCGATCGAGCGCTCGCTCTAAGCCCCGTAAGGCGGCGGCGCTCACACGAGGGCCGGGCATAGCCTCGGCCCAGCGCAGCTCGAGGCGCACCGTGTCGAAGCCGAGCTCGGCGATGTGGCTGAGCTCATCCCGCAGGGCGCCCGCGTCGGCCTCGGCCCAGCTGCAGAGGATCTGCTGGGCCGCGGTTCGGCGGCGCGGCCAGTAGGCCACGCCAAGCGAGAATGTCTGATCGCTCATAGCTCAAGAACCGCTATACTCTCGTCCATATGAAAAAGTATAGCAGCACCAGACGACGCCCGCAGGCCGCGCCCCCGCCCACACGGCGGATCGAGGTGGTTGTCCCGGCCGGCCTGGAGCCGCTGGCCCGTCGCGAGTTGCGCCGCCTCGTTCCCACGGCGCGGCTCGATCCGGGCGCGACGCCGGGTGTGATCGGCATGGATTACAGCGGCGAGCTGCGCCCGCTCCTCAGGCTGCGCTCCGTCACCTCCGTCTATCTGGTGCGCCACTTCGCGGTGCCGCGCCCGAAGGCGCTCCTTGGCGACGAGCAGTTCCGCGCCGTTATCGCGGCCTGCGAGACGGCCCTGCGGCTGCATCCCGCCGGCAGCTTCAGCACGCTCTTCCTCAGCGCAGCCGGCGCAGAGACGGCGGTGCTCAACCGGTTCAAGCAGGAGCTCGCCGCGCGCCTCGGCCTGAGCGTGGGCGCAGAGGATGGCGACCTGCTGCTGCGGCTGCGCCGGGGCGCCGGCGGCGAGGGCTGGGAACTGCTGGTGCGCCTGTCGCCGCGCCCGCTTGCCACCAGGCCCTGGCGCGTCTGCAACCTTGAGGGCGCCCTCAACGGACCGGTGGCCTACGCCATGGTTGCGCTCACCGAGCCCACGCCCGGCGACCGCTACCTGAATATCGGTTGCGGCTCGGGTACGCTGCTGGTGGAGCGTCTGCTTCTGGGGCCCGCGCGCCGCGCTATTGGCTGCGACATCAGCCAAGCGGCCCTTGCCTGCGCAGCGGCGAACCTTGAGGCCGCCGGACTCGCCGGGCGCGCCGAGCTGCAGCAGTGGGACGCGCGGGCGCTGCCGCTCGGCGACGACGCACTAGACGTGATAA
>DAOUGF010000698.1:0-4323 GCA_034429295.1 Chloroflexaceae bacterium | reverse complement strand
CGCCCGACGGCCACCCCGGCGCCCACCGCCACAGCCACCGATGCAGCCGGCGCGGGCGAGATGATCGCCGAGGCCGTGGGTCGCACGGCGGCCCTGGACAACTACCGGGCGGAGCTTTTGGTGACGGGCGATCTCGGGGCCGGCGGGAGCGGGACAATCCTCAACATGCAGGGCGCCTTCGCCGGGGATGCCTACGAGTTCACCGCCACCGGCCTGCTGCCGAGCACATTCGGCGCCGATCCGACCCGCGGCCTGCAGGCCATCCGCATCGGCGAGGCAAGCTATCTGCGCGGGCCGATCGCGATGATCGGCGCGCCCGAGGAGGCCTGGTACCGGCTGCCGATGCAGCAGACTGCCCTGGCCCTGCCGCCCGTAGACGTAAGCGGCACTCTGGCGCTTCTCGCCGCCTCCGACGCCAACTTCGCGGGATACCGGCCAGGCGCCGCTGAGCAACACCAAGGCCAGCGTTGCACCCCGTACCAGGGCGACCGCGCCGCTACTGTGGGCCTGTTACGGGCTCTCGCCCAGAGCGGGCTGCCTGGCACCGCCGACCCGGAGCGGATCACAGCGGCCGATTCCACCATCCTGATCTGCGACGACGGCTATCTCCACGGGCTCGACCTTGCGTTCTCAGGTACGAACCCAGGCGACCCGCCCGTGCCCTTCAGCTACACGCTGGCCGCCGCGCTCAGCGGCCATAACAGTCCCATCGTCATCGCCGCGCCGCCCGACGCCAGAGCCGTGCCGCTCGGGCCAGGCGCCCCACGACCGTAGAGAGAACGGAGGATTCTCGCCGTGCGTTATCTTTTCCGCCTCGCGGCCGCAGTCGCCATCGCGCTGCTGCTGGCCGCCCCGGCCCTCGCCCAGGGCCAAGTGCTCATCAGAGACGCCGGGGGCCGGCTCGACGCGGGCGATGTCCAGCGGGCCGCCCGCCCCCTCGTCAACAAGGGCGCCACTGTGGCCGTCTACGTCGTTGATAACGGCGACGGCGACGACTTCATCGAGCGCATGATCGACGACGGCCTCGTCCGCTCCGACGGCGCCATGCTCACAAACGTGATCGCCATCTATGTCGCCGTCAACGACCGCTACAGCGAGATCGCCTACGGCGACGAGTGGGGCAAGGCCCTGGCCGTGAACAATAACGCCGAGGCGATCCGGGTGAGCGACCTGAACCCCGGCCTCTCGGCGGGCAACTTCACCCGCGGCATCGCCGACGCCCTCACCGCGATCGACGACGCGATCGAGAACCCGCCTGTGCCAGGCGGCGGCGTCAACGTCGACACCTTCCCGATCGCCGCGGGCCTGGCCGGCATCGCTGCGGCGGGCGGGGGCGCCTACCTCATCTCCAAGCGTCGCCGCGCCGCCAAGGCCCGCGCCGCCGCCCAGCAGCGCCTTAAGGATGCCCGCGAGGGCGCTGGCGCCATCATCGCCGACCTCGGCCGGCGCTTCAACGAGGCCGCGGAGAAAGCCCGCTACGACCAGGTCTCCTACACTGCCGCCGACGTGCAGCGCCTCAGCCAGATGCAGAGCGCCGCCGTCGGTCGCTTCGTGAAGGTGCAGGAGCAGTTCGACGCCGTGGACGAGCAGCTCGAGCGCTACGAGAAGCCGACCAATGAGCAGCTCGCCGCCGCCGCCGCCGGCTTCGACCAGGTGAAGGCCGAGGCCCAGGCGGTGAGCGAGGAGCTACAGGCGGTGGAGCAGCTGCGGGCCGAGCTCGACGAGCGGGCGCGGGTTGCCAGGGAGGAGCTCGACCGCGCAAAAAAAGCCTAACCGACGCTGCCGACCGGCTCGCAGCTCTGGGCGAGGCCATCGCCGACCCATCGGCGGCCCTCGCCCCGGCGCAGCGGCAGGTGGAGCAGGCCGAGGCGGCTATGAGCGTCTACGACGCCATCGCCGCCACCACGGCCGCCCGGGCAGCGTCGGAGCTCGCACAGCAAGTGGGCGCCGCAGCCGAGCGCCACGCCGCCCTGCAGACGGCGATCTACGCCGAGCGCGAGGCGGCGCCCGCCATCCAGGCTCAAGGCTACAGGCTTGAGGCCAGCGCCGCCGCCCTCGACGCGGCCGAGCGGGCGCTCGCGAACGCCGCCGACGCGCTGCAGTCGGGCGGCCCCGCGGCCGCCGCGCCCCACTACGACGAGGCTCAGGCCAGGCTCGATGAGGGCGTGGCCATGGGCAGCGGCGCGCCCGCCCTGCGGGCCGAGAACGAGCGGCGCCTCGCCGAGATCGAGGCCCGCGGCCAGGCCGCAGCCGCCCGCATCGCCGAGGGGCGCGTCGCCTTCGACGCGGTGGACGAGTACGCCGAGAGCACCTGGTCCGATATCAGGGGGAACGGCAGCGAGGCCCAGGCCGCCGCCGACCGGGCCCAGGAACATTGGGAGTTGGCCCGCGCCGCCAACACCATGGAGGCCCAGGAGTTCATCGCGGCTCGCGAGAGCCTCGACGCCGCGGCCCAGGAGCTCGACTACGTCGAGGAGTTGGTGGCCGCCATCATCACCAGGCTGAAGGACTTGGAGGCGGCCCGCGCCAGCGCCCGCGAGCTGCTGGCCGAGGCCGAGCGCAGCATCAACGCCGGCTTGGAGTTCGTGCGCACCCACGACCCTGACGTGGGCAAGGCGCCAGAAGTCCAGCTCCGCGAGGCCGCCGAGCAGCTCGCCGTGGCCAAGGCCGAGGCCGCCCAGCCCAAGCCCGACTGGCTCAAGCTCGCGGCTGCAGCCACCGCCGCCGACCAGCTCGCCGATGCGGCGCTTGCGGGCGCCCGCTCCGAGGCAGAGGCGATGCAGAAGCTGCGCCAGCAGGCCGAGCAGTTGCGCCCGATCGTGGCCGGCGAGGTGAGCAAGATCGCCAAGTACGTCAACCTCCACGGCGATGACATCAAGCCGGCGAGCCTCGCTGCTGTGAAGGCCCTCGTGCAGCGCTACGAGCAGGCCCAGGCCCTCGAGCGCCGCGCCGCCGAGCTCGAGGAGGAGCAGCGGCGGGCCGCCCTCGAGCAGCTGCTCGCCGCCTACACGGCGCTCCAGGGGGAGAGCGGCGTGGTCTACAAGGCGGCCCACGCCGACGTGCAGCGCCTGGAGCAGCTGCGCGCCCAGCTGAACCAGGCCCTCTCCAACACCCGCAGCTCGCTCGCCAGCGCCGAGGCCACGGCTGCCAGAGTGGGCGCGCGCGCGCCGCGCCAACTGCGCCAGCGGCTCAAGCAGCTGCGCCAGCGCTTCGATCAGATCCGCCTGCCGATCACCGGCGAGGAGCGGCTCCTCAATACCCTCGCGACCGCCAAGACGCTGGAGGAGGAGGCCCGCGACCTCGCGCGGGAGCTCCAGGCGTATGACCACCGCCCGCGTGGCCCCGGCGGGCCCGTCGTGATCGTCAGCGGCGGCGGCTGGGGCGGCAGCGGCAGTTGGACCGGCGGCGGCTCCAGCGGCCCGAGCTGGGGCGGTATGGGCAGCGCCGGCGGCTCCTTCGGCGGCGGCAGCGCCGGCGGCTCCTTCGGTGGGGGGAGCTCGGGGGGCGGTTGGTGAGAAAGCTGGACGTCGAAGGGCGCCCACGATGGGCGCCCTTCGGTCCATTTGCGATGAGCGAGCGCAAGCTGTACGGACTACTGACTACAGACTACACTCTGTACGGCCACTAGCTCGTCGTGCGCTCCTGCATCGTCTGCCAGGGCAGCAGCGGCGCATCGGCGACGGCCCGGCGGGGCGCCTGGACGAGCAGACGCGGGCCGTAGCGGAAGAAGAGGCCATGCTCGACGCAGCGCAGCAGCTCGCCCTCCGGCTCGAGTTGCGCGCCGCAGCCGGGGCAGATCAGGGCCTCGGCGGTAAGGATCTCTCTCTGGGACATAGCGGCCTCCAGGACGCAAAAAAAGCCTGCCCAAACGGGCAAGCCTCTGCGCTCGTTGGCGGCGACGCTGCCGCGCTGCTGGTAACATTTGGTATCATGAGCTTAACACGAATCCCGCCAGCTTTCAAGCGTAGCCTGGAGCAGCATGGCTAAGAATCCCCTCGCGATGGCGCTGGCCAAAGTGGTCATTGCCGCGGCTTGGGCCGATGGCCACCTGGCCTCCGACGAGGTGAACCATCTCAAGAACCTGCTCGCTGAGCTCGGCCAGGGCGGCCAGGGCGAGATGGCGCTGACGATGCAGGATTGGGCCGAGCTCGATATCTACCTCTACTCCCCGGTGGACGCCGCCGAGCGCCGGCGCCTGGTGGAGGAACTCGCCGCAACGATGCGCGGACCCAGGGATCGCGCGATCGCCTTCGCGGCGATCGACCAACTACTCGGCGCTGACCGGGTGACTACCGAGGAGGAGCGGCAGGTGGCGGAGGAGAT
>DAOUGF010000697.1:0-9719 GCA_034429295.1 Chloroflexaceae bacterium | reverse complement strand
TTGTCGATGATCTCGCGCAGGAAGCGCTCGTCGGGCCGGGCGCGCCAGCTGTGTACTACCGCCGTCCCTGAGAGCATGTCGTGCCAGGCCCGTCGCCGGTCGTCCACCAGCACGGAGAGAAAGCCCAGGTAGACAGGCAGCGCCGAGACGGCGTAGGCAACCGTGCGCAGCGCTGCCTGCGCCCCACTCAGCGGCCGGCCGTCGCTGCGCACGACGCGCAGCCCCATCAGGTATTTGCCCAGCGTGGCCCCGCCAAAGGTGTAGAAGAAGGTGAAATAGAAGAGGCCGAGGGTCAGCAGGGCGATCACGCTGAAGGTGGCGCTCAGCAGTACTTCCTGAAGCGGGCTGAGCCACGGCAGATGGGGCATCAGAAAGCTGACGATCTGCTTGAGCCCCGACGTCCGGGTGACAAAGTCGACGGCGATCCCACCGCTGACCCACACGGCGCCGATCAGCAGCAGGTCGACGATCATAGCCATCAGGCGCGAGACGAAGCCCGCGTAGGCGGCGAAGCGGAGCGCGCCCGGCTTCTGCCGGACTCGCCGCACGCCGGGCGTCTCGGTCGGCATCAGCGTAGACATACCTAAAGCTCCTGCTCGTGGGGGTGCTCGTGGTGGAGTTCCACCAGCAGGCCCCTGGCCTCGGGCGGCAGCGCCGAGCGTGGCTGACGGCGCAGCAGCCGGCGCACCAGGCCCTCGACGAAGATATCGCCGCTCACGCCGCGCTCGCGGACCTCCTCGAGGATCTCGGCGGCCACAGAGGTGCTCTGTGCGTTCACTAGCTCGGACAGGGCGGGCGAGCGGGAGATCGTCTCGATCGCCTGCTCCACGCCCTTTGTGCCGGCCAGATAGCTGACCGCCTCCTCCAGCGCCGGGCTGCGCGCCAGCCGCGCGACCACGTCGTCGAGGGCGGGGCTACGGCCCACCTGAGCCACCACCGTATCGAGCGTGGGGCTTGCGGCGATGTGCTCGACGGCGCGCTCGATCGCCGGGCCTGCGGCGATATGGGCCACGGCCTCGTCCATCGCGGGCGAGCGGGCGAGCTCGACCAGGGCCTCCTGCACGGCCGGATGGCGCGCCAGGTAGCGGATCGTGCTGTCGACGAGATCTTCGAGCGCCGCTTGGGCGAAGCGCCTGCTCGGCTCCGCCTCCGCCAGGCCGCGCCTGACCCAGCGTCGCGTCTCCTCGTCGCTCGGCTCGGCCTGGGGTTGGCCGCTGCGGCTACGCCTCAGGCGCGGTAGGGGCAGCAGGTCGATCACCACAGAGGTGCCGGCGGCGAAGGCGGAGGTCGCCACCGTGCGCAGCCACTGGATGGGGTTGCCCTGCGGGCGCAGCCGCTCCTCGGTCTCGAAGACCCAGCCGATGAGGGCGTGGCGGAAATGCCCCGAGTCGCGCTCGTCCGTGGCGACCGCGCCCGCAGCCGGCCGCTCGATCCCCGCTGCGGCCTCCCAAACGGGCGAGCGTGTGGCCAGCCCATCGAGGCCGAGCAGGGCGGCGCCCACGAGCAGGCGGGCCAGCGTCTCGGTAGGCGGCACAGGGCGATGAGGTCGGGCCGTGGCGCCATCTCCGGCGGAGACGTTGGGAGGACCGGCCGCCCCATCTGGCGCAGGCGGGGTCAGGTTTGGGGCTTGGGGGGCCGCAGCCTCCGCGCCGGCTTCCTCAGCCGATGTGCTATCGTCCGCAGGCGGTTCCTGGAGGGCCGCGAGGGCCTCATCGAGCTTGCGCCTGGCCTCGTCGAACTTCGTCCTGCTCGCCATGGTGTATGCTCCGGGCAATCCGCGAGACGGTTGATCTATTGTAGGCGTAGTTATATCACCGTCGCGCCCGTGATGTACGAGCTCACGCCACCCTCTCGGCAACCTCTTTAGAAGCTCAAATCGTGCCTGCGGCGCAGATCGTTGGGCGCCCGCCGCCCTATACTAACAGCTCAGTGGAGGGCGGTAGGGGCGGCCCATCGTGGTTGCCCTTGGATGTGCGGCCCATCGCCCACCGCGTGTCGGTAGGGGCGACCCATCGTGGTCGCCCGGAGTGGCGTGGATGACATTATTGAGCGGCAGGAGGCGATCATGAACATGGGCGGGGCGACCGGCACGCCGGCGGCGGAGCATCCGATCGATGAGGGGCTTGTGCGCGCGCTGTTGGCGGATCAACACCCCGATCTGGCCGGGCTGCCGCTTCGGATGATTGATGCCGGCTGGGACAACGTGATGATGCGGCTGGGCGACCGGCTGGTGGTACGTTTGCCCCGCCGCGCCGCCGCCGCCGCCCTGATCACCCACGAGCAGCGCTGGCTTCCACAGCTGGCCGACCGGCTCACCCTGCCGATCCCCGTGCCCTACCGCACCGGGACGCCGGGCCGCGGCTATCCCTGGAGCTGGAGCGTCGTGCCTTGGCTGCCTGGCCGCTCCGCAGACGAGTGCCCGCCCAAGTCTGATCAGGCCATCCCTTTCGCGACCTTCCTGCGCTCGCTGCACGGGCCGGCCCCGGCCGACGCGCCGCTGAACCCAGTTCGCGGCGGCCCGCTCGCCGGGCGCGCCCCCGTCGCCGAGGAGCGGCTGCGGCGTCTCTCCGAGCGGACGAGCCTGATAACCCCGCGACTGATGCGGCTCTGGCAGGCAGCGCTGGAGGCACCCATCGACCTGTCGCCCACCTGGCTGCACGGCGACCTGCACCCGCGCAATCTGCTCGTCGAGCAGGGCGCGATCAGCGGAGTCATCGATTGGGGCGATCTCACCTCAGGCGACCCGGCGACCGACCTGGCCGCGATCTGGATGCTCTTCGACGACCCTCGCGCCCGCCGCGAGGCGCTGGCCGCCTACGGCGAACTCTCCGCGGCGACGCTCGCACGGGCGCGGGGTTGGGCGCTCCACTTCGGCGCGATGCTGCTGGAAAGCGGGATGGTGGACCACCCGCCGCACGCGCTGATCGGCGAGCGCACGCTGCGCCGGCTTGAGGCAGGCGAGTGACGCGCGGCCGGCCCGGGCCGCTGCGCTACTCCTCGACCAGCAAGGAGCCGATATACTGCATCGTCGCGCGCCGCCCGTGGGGGTGCAGACGACGCCAGATTCGGATCAGGCGCACCTCATCAGGCGAGAGCTGCAGCGTCGTCTCGCCTGGGTTCACAGTGGCGGCAACTGTCGGCGCGGTCGCCCCTTGCTCGCTGCTGCGGCGATCGGGTGCCGGCGCCATGTCTGCCGTAGCCTCGCTCGGCGGCGAGCCTGCGTCGGGAGGCACCGCCTCCTCGATGGGAGCGGCGGCCGCGTGCTCACGCCTGCGCCGGCCACGCCTCGGCGCAGCTTCGGCAGCCTCAGTCTCGGCTGAAGATGGCTCCGTCTGAGTGGGGGCGGCCTCCGCCGCAGGCAGCGGGGAAACAGTCTCGGGAGCGGTTTCCGCTGGGGGAACGGCGGCGCGGGAACGGCGGCGTCGGCCTGATGGGGCCTCAGCCTCGGCGGGAGATGGCTCTGCCTGGGCGGGGGCGGTCTCCGCTGTGGGGATGGCCGCGTGCTCACGCCTGCGGCGGCCACGCTGAGGCGCAGCCTCGGCAGCATCGGCCTCGCCTGGAGATGCTTCCGTCTGGGTGGGAGTGGCCTCCGCCGTGGGCAGCGGGGAAGCGGTCTCAGGAGCGGCCTCCTCGATGGGAGCGGCGGCCGCGTGCTCACGCCTGCGGCGGCCACGCTGAGGCGTAGCTTCGGCGGCCTCAGCTTCCCCAAGGGACAGTTCCGCTTGGGCGGGGATGGCCTCCACTGTGGGAGCAGCTGCGCGGGAGCGACGGCGCCGGCCAGATGGAACACCAGCCACCTCAGGGGATGGCTCCGCTTGTGCGACCTCGCCCGGCGTGGGCGGCGCGTCAGCGCCGTCTTGAGATTGCCGGCGGCCGCGCGTGCGCGCCGGGGTGGGGGCATCGGGGCCCGCTGGCGCCGGCTCAGCTGGCGGGCGCTCAGCGCGCCGGGCCATATCCGCCACGATGACGCGGGCCATCTCTGCGCCATCAATATACAGGGCGCGGGCGATGCGCTCAGCCTGATCGGCGTCGGGGAGCGCCTTGCCGCTCAGGAAGGCGCGCAACTGGGGCGCCTCGAGCTTTGCCCGCGCGCGGAGCGATGTCTGCGAGACGCCCTCCATATTCCTGCCGAGCCAGGCGCTGAACGGCTCCGCGGCGAGCGGCTGGGCCAGCGCGGCACCATCCGCCTTGTGCCCGTGAGCGGCGGCAATCCTGCTGATCAGCTCGGGGTCGAGCTGGTCGGCCTGCGCCGCCAGCAGCGCCCGCAGCGCGTCGCCAGGAATCTCCAATGCGGCCGCGTAGGCGTCGAGCGAGCTCTGGCGCTGCATCGCGGCGTGAAAGATGCGCGCCGGCAGCGGAAGGGTATCCGTCGGTTGGGTTGGCGCCATCAGCGACGACCTTTCCTCTGAGAGACGGGCTTTGGCCGTGCATGAGCTTAGGCTCTGTAGTGGCCATTGACAGTGTAGCACAGCGGCAGCCGGGCGCCACTGCCTGCGGGGCGCTGCTCCGAGGCAGGACTGCTGGATCGCGAATGACGCGAAACGGGCGAAAAACGCGAAACGAAGGCGCGAAGGCGCGTTACGAAGTGGCGCGCAGCGCTTAACTGAAGACGCGAAATTGCACGGCAGCGGGCGTGGGGCGGGTAGTGCCACACCCGCTCTCGGCGCAGAGGGGCATGCAGCGATGGCGTGTCGGCGCTGGCGGCCGTCGGCTTTGGGGGTTTCCAAAGGGGGCGAGGCCCCCTTTGGCGGGGAGCGCGAGGGGCGGAGCCCGCTCGCAAGCCTGCTCACCGCGCAAGGTGGTCAGCTTCGAGGGCGGCAGCCCTCCGCAAAAGGCGGGGCGCCCCGCCGCCGGGGATGTAGGCGGAGGGAGCGCCGAGACAACCTTCTCCGACCTGAGCCCGATTGATCCCCACGTCGCGCCCTGCTACCATCACCGTACTGCTGGAATTGCAGGAGTTCGACAATGAGTGATCGGCGCGACAGCCTGCTTCTCCTCGGCCTTAGCCTCCGCCTCGGCGGGGGCCATCTGGCCTGGGGAGTCTAGCGCGCCCGAATCGCTCGTCTACCGACCGGCGCCCTCCCCTGGGAGGGCGCCTTTGATTCTGCTCAGGAGGCCCCGATGCCCTGTCTCCTCGCGCACGTGCGCCGCCACGCGGCTCAGCGGCCCATCTCGCCGACGGTTGACTCACTACGATCAGTAGCCCACGTACCCCGCGGGCGAGGAGCGATACCATGGCTGAGCGCCTGGACCCACACGCGATCGAGGCCCGCTGGCGCGAGCGCTGGCAGGCCACCGGGCTGTACCGCACCGATCTGGACAATGCCCGGCGCCCCTTCTACAACCTGATGGAGTTCCCCTACCCCTCCGGCGAAGGCCTGCACGTCGGCCACGTCTACACCTATGCCGGCGCCGACACCTTGGGCCGCCTGCGCCGCATGCAGGGCTACGATGTCTTCCAGCCGATGGGCTTCGATGCCTTCGGCATCCACTCCGAGAACTACGCCCTGAACGTCGGCGTTCACCCCGCCGAGCTGATCCCAACCAACATCCGCCGCTTCCGCGATGAGCAGCTGAGCCGCCTGGGCTGCGCCTTCGACTGGTCCCGCCAGCTGAGCACCACCGATCCCGCTTACTACCGCTGGACCCAATGGCTGTTCGTGCAACTGTACAAGGCGGGCCTGGCTTACCAAGTCGAGGCGCCCGTCAACTGGTGCCCGAAGGATCAGACGGTGCTGGCGAACGAACAGGTGGTGGGCGGCCGCTGCGAGCGCTGCGACACACCTGTGGAGCGCCGGGTGATGCGCCAGTGGTTTCTGCGCATCACCGCATACGCGGAGCGGCTGCTGGAGTTCGGCGGCGGCGATTTCCCCGATGAGTGGATCGCGCGCCAGCGGGCCTGGATCGGACGCAGCGAGGGCGTCGAGATCAGCTTCCCGATCGCCGGCCGGCCCAAGACCGACGCGCTATCTGTCTTCACCACCCGGCCCGACACGCTGTACGGTGTCACCTTCGTGGCCCTGGCGCCGGAGCACCCCCTGGCCGCCGCTATCGCCGCGCCGGAGCAGCGCGACGCGGTGGAGGCCTACATCGCCGTGGCCCGCAACCGGCCTGAGCGCGAGCGCACGATCGCCGCCGAGAAGAGTGGGGTCTTTACCGGGGCGTTTGCCGTGAGCCCGGCCACCGGCGCGCAACTGCCGATCTGGGTGGCCGACTATGTGCTGCCGCTGGGCGGCGGCGCGCTGATGGGCGTGCCAGCCCACGATGAGCGCGACCACGCCTTCGCCGCGCGCCATAAGCTGCCCGTGACCGTGGTGATTGAGCCGCCCGCTGGCGCGGAGTTGCCCTTCAGCGGCGAGGGCCGGCTGGTCGCGTCGGGCCAGTTCAGCGGGATGCCGAGCGAGGATGCCCGAGCCGCCATCACAGCCTGGCTGGAGGAGCGCGGCCAAGGCCGCTCGACGGTGCGCTATCGCCTGCGCGACTGGCTGATCAGCCGCCAGCGCTATTGGGGCCCGCCCATCCCGATCGTCTACTGCGAGCGCTGTGGCCCCCAGCCCGTGCCCGAGGCGGAGTTGCCCGTGCTGCTGCCGTACGTCGAGCAGTTCCGCCCGACGGGCGTGGCGCCCCTGGCCACGGTGCCCGAGTTTGTGCATACCTCCTGCCCGCGCTGCGGCTGCCCCGCCCGCCGCGAAACCGATGTCAGCGACAACTTCCTGGACTCGGCCTGGTATTTCCTGCGCTACCCCTCCACTGAGTGCGCCGACCGGCCTTGGGACCCGGCGCGCACCGCCCGCTGGCTGCCGGTGGATCAGTACGCGGGTGGGCCGGAGCACGCCACCATGCACCATCTGTACGCCCGCTTCATCACCATGGCCCTGCACGATCTGGGGCACCTGCCGTTCGCCGAGCCGTTCCGGCGCCTGCGACTGCACGGCACCATCACCTACAACGGCGCGAAGATGTCGAAGAGCCGCGGCAATGTGGTCTCGCCCGACGGCTACATAGCTCGCTATGGGGCCGACGTCACCCGGATGTATATGCTGTTCCTGGGGCCGTGGGAGGAGGGCGGCGACTTCAGCGATGCTGGGATCGGCGGTATCGCCCGCTTTGTCGGCCGTGTGTGGGAAGCGCTGACCGGCCCCACACCCGCCGGCCCGCCCGACGAGACCTGTGTCGCCGAGGTGGAGCGGCTGCGCCGCCGGCTGGTCGCCCGCGTGACGGAGGGGATCGAGGGGCACCGCTTTCACGTCGCCATCGCCGCGCTGATGGAGGCCCTGAGCTGGCTGCGCTCCCACGGCGCCGCGCTGGGCGCTGAGGCCTGGCAGGCGTTCGCCCATGACTACGTGCTGCTGCTGGCGCCGCTGGCGCCTCACCTGGCCGAGGAGCTGTGGGCGCGCCTGGGCGGCCCGTTCAGCGTCCACACTCAGCCCTGGCCCGCCCCGGACGAAGGGCCAGCCGAGGAGCCGACGGTAGAGCTGGCCGTGCAGGTGGCGGGGAAGGTTCGCGACCGTATCATTGTGGCCTCAGGCGCCGACGAGGAGAGCGTGCGCCGGGCGGCGCTGGCCAGCCCTCAGGTGCAGGCCGCCCTGGCGGGAGGCGTGCCCCGCCGCGTGATCGTGGTGCCCGGCCGGGTCGTCAATATCGTGCCGTAGCCTTAGCGATCCGTCTCGGTGCGCCACAGCTCACGCAGCTCGGCGCTGCTGGCGAGTAGCTCATCGAGACGCCCTTGCGCCTCGATCCGGCCATCCTTCAGGACGATGATCCGGTCGGCACGCTGCAGCGCGGCCCGGCGATGGGAGACGGCGAGGATCGTGAAGGCTGAGGGAGGAGGGCTGAGAGTTGGGGCGCTCGCTCCATTGCCTTTCAGCCCTCCTTCTTTACCCCTCAGCCTCTCCCAGAGCAGCTGCTCGGTCTCCACGTCGAGGGCGCTCGAGAGATCGTCGAAGACGAGCAGTTCTGGACGGCGCACGAACATGCGCGCGGCGGCGGCGCGTTGTATCTGCCCGCCCGAGAGCCGCACTCCCCGCGGCCCGACCAGCGTCTCCAGGCCCCGCTCCAGCCTCGGGAGATCGCGGTCGAGTACAGCCTGCTGGAGCGCCGCCTGCAGCTCCTCTCCACCCGTGGCGGAGCCGTCGTTCAGCCCCATCAGCAGATTGTCGCGCAGAGTCTCGCTGAACAGCCGCGGCACTTGGGGTGTGTAGGCGACGTGGGGCGGCGCCATAAACGCCCCCAAGTCGTCGATCCGCCTGCCGTTCCAGCGCACCTCGCCGGCCTGGGGCGGCAGCAGCCCGAGCAGCGCCCGCAGCAAGGTGCTCTTGCCGCTGCCGATCCGCCCGGTGATCACCACGAGCTCGCCCCGCTCGATACGCAGATCGATCCCCTCGATGCCGTTGTCGCTGCCGGGGTAGCGATAGGTCAGCCCACTGACCGTGAGGGTACGAAGCGGCGTCCGGTCGTGGCTGGTGGGCGCGGGGAGCGCCGGCAGCGCGCCGCGCATCCGCACATCGCGATCGTGCTGCGTCAGCAGCGCGGAGGGCTCGCACTGCAGCAGCTCGATGGCGCGCCGCAGCGAGACGCCCACCTGCTGATAGCGCGTGACGTAGCTGCCGACCATGCCGATCACGAAGGCCATCCAGCCGAGATAGGAGGCGAAGAGCGCAAAGTCGCCGACGGTGAGCTGGCCCGACTGCAGCGATTGGGCGGCCAGGATCAGCAACACGCCGGTAGCGATATTCGCCGCGCCGAAGGAGATCGCCCTGATCAGGTTGGTCAGCAGCTGGTCGCGCAGCGCCGCCGCGCGCCTGGCCTCGTTCACCTGATGCAGGTGCGCCACCACGTGTCGCTCCGCGCCGGCGACCTTGACCGCCTGCACCGCGCCGAACAGCTCGCCGAGCAGCCCCGTCACCCGCCCGATCGACTCCTGGTTCGTCTTGCGGTAGCGCCGGATATGGTTGTTCAGCAGGTTGACGATGGCCAGGATGACTGCCAGGGGCAGGAAGGCGAAGATCGTGACGCGCAGGTCGATCCGGGCCAGGGTGACGAAGGCGATCCCGAAGGTGAGCAGCTGCCCGATCGGGTCCACCGTCCAGACCATAAACTCGCTGATATGGGCCATGTCGTCGCGCAGGCGGCTCACCGCCTCGCCCGGCGACGAGTCCGGCGGCAGCGCGTTCGCGCCGGGCCGCCTGAGCATAGCGCGGAGCAGGTTATGGCGCATCAGCGCGTCGGCCACCAGCATGGCCGCCTTCTCGCCGAAAGGGTAGGCGAGCGCCGAGACCGAGCGGGCGATCTCCACGCCGATCAGCACCCCGGCGAGCGCCCAGATCATCGCCCTGGCGTCGCTCGTCAGCAGCGTGTGGTTCGACAGCAGGTCGAAGATCTGGCGGATGATGAGCCCCGCCGCCAGCGGCCATAGGTAGAAGCTGATGATGCCGAACGCGCCGAGGAGGTAGAGCCCTGGGCGAAACAGGATCAGGCGCCCGATGTGCCACCAGGAGGAGCGGGCCGCGGCTGTTTGAGGTTGTGCGCGCATAGCGATCTCAGCTTCTTCGTGTCGGGCCGCTAAAGAGGACCACGATCATTCGCCGGTAATGGGTGGGCTGGAGTTCCCCAAGGGGGTGGCCACGACGGGCCGCCCTTACAGGCCCGTACTGAGAGATGTCTGTGGTTTCATATAGCTGTACGGACTACTGCGGGCGGTCGTCGGTCGTCTGTCGTCG
>DAOUGF010000696.1:0-9814 GCA_034429295.1 Chloroflexaceae bacterium | reverse complement strand
GCGGTGATGGCCATCGGCGCGCTGTATCTGCTCTATGGCGAGGCAGAGGCAACGGTGCTGCACGAGCGCTACGAGCGCGAGCAGCGCGCGGCATCGCGGGCAGTCCAGATCTCGAACGAGCTGATCTTCCGCAATATGGCGGTGCGCAATCCGGCCCTCGGGGCGCTACGCTCCGCGCTGCTCGGCGGCCTCGGCCGTATCCCCGCGGTTGCCCATCGAATGACGGCGACGGAAACCCTGCTTACGCAGGCAATCCCGACAACAGGAATCGAGCACAGCCCGCGCGGGGGTGAAACGGGGCACGTTGCGTTGTAACGGGGAGGCCGCTCACACGGGCTTCAACGGTGGGGTTGGCGATTGGCTCATCAGAGGAGCGCTGCTCCTCGTCAATCTGCCGGCCCCACACCCTCGTAGACGCGCCACTCCTCGCGCGCCACCAGCTCGGGGCTCAGCCCCTCGTGCGCAAGCTCCCGGGAGGTCACCGAGAGGCCCGCGACAACCGCGGCCACGCGAAGGCAGCGCCGCAGTTCCCACCCCCTGGCATGGCCATAGAGAAACCCGGCCATAAAGGCATCCCCCGCGCCGTTGGTATCCACCACTGTATAGCCGGGCGCAACCGGCTGCTCGGCCCACCCGTGCGCCCGGCTCAGGGCCGTCGCGCCGCGCCTCCCGTGGGTGCAAACCACCAACTCCTTGCCGGCGGCGATCTGGCGCTCCATAAAGGCGCGGTAGTCGGGAAGCGCGTCCGAGCTCAGAAAGAGATAGTCGGCGGCCTGCACGAAGTCGTCGTGGTAGGGATTCTGGCCATCGTAGTCGTGGAGATCGCACCAGATCGCCTTGCCCTGCTCGCGGATGGCGGGGATAAGCGTGCGCGCGTAGTTCATGATGTTGAGCACGATGTAGTCGGCGGATTGGATCAGGGGGCGGAGGCGCGCGCTGTCGAACGCCGGGGCGAACGTTCCCGCGTTCAGAAAGATCGAGATTCGCTCGCCCTCCGCGCTCATCAGGTTGACGTGGCGCGGCGTGCCGGCGGGATCGCTGTCGGCGAGCAGGGCGACTCCAGCCTGAGCGAGATAGTCGCGGACGCGCCGCCCGTACTCATCGTCGCCGAGCATCGCGTGGAGGGTCACGTCGAGGCCGAGCCGGCGCAGGTTCAGCGCCTTGCCCGCACCCGTCATGCCGACAGTCTCGTGGTAGCCGCTGCTAAACAGCGTTTGCGGGACGGGCTGGGGCAGCGTGGCGAGATAGACCATCGTATTCCAGGATGCTCCCCCGATCACCAGCGCGTGTGCCATCAGTTCGCCTCCTGCTCCAGAGCTTCGTCCCAGATCCAGACTTGAGCGCCTATGTCCGGCAGCCCGGCGAGCGTCAGGTGGCCGCCTCGAACCGATTGTATCGCCCCGCTCCAGAGCTCGCGAAAGCGCATACCGTCGGCGATCCCGCCGTGCCGCACCGGCAGCTCGAGCACATCATCCGCGCCTCGGCGGACCACGACGATGATGCGCTGCCCCGGCGCCTCCCGGAGATAGGCGATCAGCTCGCGGGCGGTGTGAAGCAGCTGGAAGCCACCAGAGATCAAGGCCGGGGCGCTGCGCCGGAGCCGGATAAGGGTCCGGTAGCGATCCCGCAGCTCGTGATTCCAGCGGCGCGGCTCCCACTCCATACAGCGCCGGTTCGCCGGGTCGCCCATGCCAGCCAACCCGATCTCATCGCCGTAGAAGATCGACGGCACTCCCGGGAAGGTCATCAGCAGCGTGATGGCAAGCGTGAGGCGCGCCACGTCGCCATGCAACAAGGATGTGATGCGGGGAGTGTCGTGGGTTCCCAGCGTGTTGAACTGCTGGCGCGCGATCTGCCAGGGGATCGCGGCCAGGAAGGCGCGCCACTGGGCGGCGAGCGCCTCGCTGGGCAGCGGCGCGGTATCGCCCCAGGGCGGGCGTGAGGCGATACCGCTCCCGTGCGGGGAGAGCCACTGCAGGAGCGGTTGCAGGAAGCCGCGGTAGTTCATCGCCGCGTCCCAAGCGTCGCCCTGCAGCTCCGGGGTCGCGTCGAAGAAATGCTCGGCGAGCAGATAGGCCTCCGGCGCCTCGGCCTTCACCGCCCGGCGCATCTCGGCCGCCACCTCGTGGCCGAGCTGATCCATCCCTTGGCGGCCAAGCATATTCGCGACATCGACCCGCCATCCGTCGATGCGGTACGGTGGGCGGAGCCAGCGCCGCATCGCGGCGTCGGGCCCGGCGTACATCAGGTCGCGCAGGCGCTGCGAGCGGTAGTTCAGCCTGGGCAGCTTCCGGTGCCCGAGCCAGCTTGCGTATTCGTCGGGGTGGCGGGAGAAGCTGAAGAACTCCGCGCTCGGCGTCCGCGGGTCGGCCTGCGCCGCGACGAACCAGGGGTGCTCCGCCCCACAGTGGTTCGGCACGAAGTCCAGCACCAGGCGCATGGCGTGCGCATCCAGCCTGCGCCGCAGCTCGGCCAGCGCCGCGTCGCCGCCGAGGTGCGGGTCGACGGCGGTGTAGCTTGCGACATCGTACCTGTGGCTGCTCGGCGCGGTGAAGATCGGGTTCAGGTAGATCGCGTTCGCGCCGAGGTCGGCGATGTAGTCGAGCCGCTGCGCGACGCCCTGGAGATCGCCGCCGAAAAACTCGCGGGCGCCCTGCTCGGGCTGCGGCTCCTCGCCCCAGCGGCGGGCGAACACGGGCTGCCCGTAGGCCAGGTACTCGCCCGTGCGGACGTTGTTGGCCGGGTCGCCGTCCGCGAAGCGGTCGGGGAAGATCTGGTAGAACACCGTCTCCTGGAGCCAGGGCGGCGACTGCGGGTCGGCGAGCAGGACGTAGTCGTACGCATCGGGCGGCGTGTGGCGGCTCAGCCCGGCCGCAGTTAGCCACCAGCCGCCGGCCTCGGTCAAGAGCCAGAAGCGATAGTTCGTCCGCGGCATCTGCAGGGCGATCCGCGCCTCCCACCACTGGCAGACGGTGTCTGCCCCGGTTGGTTGGAGCGGCGTCATCGCCTCTTCGCCGTCGGGTGCTGTCCGAAGAAAAACACCCTTCAGCTGCACGGCGGCATCCATCCCAACGCGATCGCCGACGTGATCGTTGTGGAGTGGAACGACGCGGCCGCGGTGCGCGCGGCCTTCGCCGCCGAGGGCGAGCAGATCGCCGCCGTGGTGTGCGAACCATACGTGCTGAGCTACGGCTGCGTTGCCCCGGCGCCCGGCTTCCTGGAGCTACTGCGGGAATTGACGGCGGCCCGCGGCGCGCTGCTCGTGTTCGACGAGGTCAAGACCGGCTTCCGCATGCACCTCGGCGGCTACCAGGCCGTCGCGGGCGTCACCCCCAACCTGACGGCGCTTGGCAAGGCGCTCTCCAACGGCTACCCGCTCGGCGCCCTCGCCGGCCGCGCCGACCTGATGGAGTTGCTCGGCACGCGCACCTCACTCGACGGCACCCACTACGCCAACCCTTACGGCCTGGCGACCATCCCGATCCTGCGCGACGGTGGGATGGCCCACATGGAGCGGCTCGGCGAGCGACTACGCGAAGGGCTCGCTCGCGCCGCCCGCGACGCCGGCGTGGCGGTTACCATCACCGGCTTCGCCTCGGCCTTCATGGTCAACTGGCTGTCGGAGCCGCCGGTCACGTTCCGCCAGGCGGCGCAGGCCGACTTCGCGCGGGCCGAGGCGTTCCGGCTGGCGATGCTCGACGCGGGCATCCTGATGCCGCCGTTCGTGATCACCGACGCCCGTCTCTGCGTGGCGACCTCCGTGGATGATGTGGAGGAGACGATCGAGGCCGCAGCCAGGGCGTTCCGGCTTGTCGCGTAGAAGCGCCCGGGCGAGGATGAGATGCGGTAAAAGTACCCACCCGTAGGGCCGAAGCATTCGCCCCAAGTCGCGCGTTAGTACGGGCGCTGTCCGGGGCGAATGCTTCGGCCCTACGTTAGGTGATTGCAGTGCTCAGCGAGTTGGTTGCGCTCCGCGGAGCGGCGCAACATCAGCGCCGCGCGACGAACACCAGCACCCGACTGCTACTCGTAACAGGCCCCCGCGTCCAATCGCCAAACACATGCTCGATGGTGAAGCCGGCGTTGTGCAAGGAGTCGCGCAGCTCGGCCAGGCTGCGGAAGCGCAGCTCGCTGTCCGCGACGATCACCTCGCCGGTGGCGAGGAAATGGTTGTGGCCCTCCAAGCGCACTCGGCCATCGCCAACGCTGAGCAGCTCCAGCCAGGTTTCCACCGGCCCGCGGGCCGATTCGTAACGCGCGAAGGTCGCCTCGCGGTTCCAGCGCTCCCAAGCCCGGTCTTCCGGGTTGCGGCTCTCGAAAGCGAGGTGCCCGCCCGGCCGCAGCGCAGCGTGGATGGCGCGCAGGGTCGCGTCCCACTCGCTGTCGTCGAGGAACACCTGGGCTACATTGCCGGTCATCACCACCAGGTCGGCCCCTGGCGTCCCCAACGCGCTGGCGTCGCCCTCGACCCACTGCACTCGCTCGCCCCCTGGTCGCCTACGGGCGCAGGCCAGCATCGCCGGCGACGGGTCCACGCCCACGACCTTGCGATCCGCGACGGCCAACTCGCAGGTCAACATGCCCGTCCCGCAGCCGAGGTCGAGGATGTGGCGCGCGTTGAGCTCCGCCGCGAGCTGGACGTAGAAGTCGGTATCGGCGCCGCGGGTGTTCTCGAGGTCGTAAAGTTCAACCAGGCGCGGGTCCACATAGTGCTGGTCAAGCTTGACCATGTGCCCTCCTCATGTGAAGAACCTCACGGAGCGATCACGCCTGCACGGGCGCGCTACCAGAGGATACCGCACCATCCGCGTTCCCGTCCCAGGTAATTCTGCCGATACTCAGGGCTGATGCAACGTCCAAGGGCGCTGGCCGCCTCTGCACCCCCGGCAAAGGGCCTAGGCCCCTCAGCGCCGAGAGCGGGTAATGCCCGTCGTGCCGCCGGCTGCGCGTCAGCTTTCGCGTCTTCACTTAAGCGCTTCGCGCGTTCGTTTCGCGTCATTCGCCCCATTTCGTGTCATTCGCGATCCAAACGTCCCCCCGCCCACCGCTCCCGTCGAGCGAGCTGGGCATCAGCCCTGTGCCGATACTGATGTCAGCGGCCGGCCAGGGGATGGCCCGGCGCCAGCTCGACCAGATCCCAGCGGTTGCCGTACAGGTCCTCGAACACTGCGACGGTGCCGTACTCGGCCTGATTCGGCTCGCGCACGAAGCGCACGCCCCGCGCCTGGAAGGCGTGGTAGTCGCGCCAGAAATCGTCGGTGCGCAGGAAGAAGAAAACCCGCCCGCCGGCCTGGTCGCCGATGAAGCGCTGCTGCTCCGGCGTCGCAGCCCGCGCCAGCAGCAGGGTCGCCCCCACACCACCAGGCGGGGCGACCACGACCCAGCGCTTGTTTTGCTCGGGCTGCTCGGTGTCCTCGATGAGCGTAAAGCCGAGCTTCTCGGTGTAGAAGGCGATTGCCACATCGTAATCCCTGACCAGCAGGGCGATGTGGATGATCGACTGGCGCATGGTGTGCGCTCCGCTCGACACAGGGCACGTAGCCGGCATCGCGGCGATGTGGTTGTCGAACAAGACCTTGCACAGCGCCAAGGGCGCCGGAGCAGGCCCGCCGGGTCCAAGTTTTGGTCAGCTTGGCGGATCGTGGCCGACGCGCCCGTCGATCGCTTCCCGAATGAGGTCGGCGTGGCCGTTGTGGCGGGCGTACTCCTCGATCATGTTGAGCAGGATGTAGCGCAGGCTCGGGGCCTGGCTATCGGGCCCGCCGGCCTGTCGCGCCGGCCCGCCCTCGGCCATCGCCGCGGCGAACAGCGCGCGCGAGCGGGCTACCGCGTCGCGCCAGCGCGCGTAGAGTTCCTCGGGGGTGTCATCGGCGGCGCTACGCCAATCCCAAGTCGGGTCGGCGTTCCAGTCCACAGCGTTCCAGGGTGGAAGCTGCTCGCGCCCGTGCAGCCACTCGGTGGACATATCGTCCTCGAAGCGGGCGAGGTGCTTGAGCATTCCGCCCAGGGTCATCGCCGACGGACCGAGCGTCGCCCGCAGGCCGGCCGCATCCAGGCCGCCGCTCTTCCAGGCGAACGTCGCGCGCTGCCGCTCCAGAAAGCCCAGCAGGATGGCACCCTCATCGCCGGCGATGGGCGGCTCCCACCGCCCTTCCTCGTACGCAAAGTCGGTCATGCTCCCTCCCTTGACGCGCGGGCCCCGCCCCGACGACAGACGACCGCAGACTGCAGACGGTCGTCGGTCGTCTGTCGTCGGTCGTCACCCAATCCTCTTCCGAGCCGCACAATCTGGCTCAATGAGCCGTGTTGCCACGCAGCACATCAAGCTCGGCAATGCGGTGCTTGGGCGCAACCGCACGATAGCTCTCATCGATCCAGGCCTCAAGTTGCTCCAGCGGGGTATGATCGTCGCGCATCAGCAGCAGGGTCACCCAGCCGTGCTTACCCAAGCCGTAGCCTGTCGGCTCGGCGAAGGGCATCTCCAGCAGGTCTGGGCCGCTGTGGGGCAACTTCAGGCTCAGACTGACGCCATCCTCAGGAGCGATGGCGCCGTTGACGAACAGGAAGACCTTCTTGTTGACCTTGACCACTATCTCGCCCCAGGGATGTTCGAGGTAGGCGCCGGGGAAAGTGAGCGCGTAGGCCTGCGCATGGTCGCGGGGCGTGGGAAGCGTCTCGTCCATCTGGCGGCTCCTTGTTGCAGCCACAGAGTGAGTCGCGGGCGACGATCGGGGTGCTGTCATAGTAGCACGAGCGTTGCCAGCGGGCACAGCACCGCGTGGCGACAGATTTGAGCGCAAACCACGCTGCCGCGCCATCCGCTGACGCCTTGCGCTGTGGTTGCGCGATCATTACGCTACGTCGCCGCTCGTATTCACCCTGGCGATCTCCAAGCCCTATACTGAAGCTATACACAGGGATGGCGTAGCAAGCATCAAGCCCGGATGCGCACTGCCCGCGGCTTGTGGGCGAGCGCCCGGAGAGTGAGTTGAGCAATGAGCGCCAGCCGCCAGATCCGGGTCATGGTCGTCGATGACCATCCCGTGGTACGACGCGGCCTTGAGGCCATGCTGCGGGCCTACGACGATATCGCCCTGGTTGGTGAGGCATGCGACGGCTTGGAGGCCATCGCGCGCTGCCAGGAACTACGGCCCGATGTGATCTTGATCGATCTGCTCCTGCCGAGGCTCGACGGTATCGAGACCATCGGTCGCATCCGCCGGCAGGCGCCCCAGGTCCAGCTGATCGTGCTCACCTGCGTCCGCGATGAGCGCTGTGTGCAGCAGGCGCTCAGCGCCGGCGCGATCGCCTACCTGCTGAAGAGCGTCACCGCCGATGAGCTCGCCGCCGCGATCCGCCGGGCCTACGCGGGCCACGCCACGCTCGGCTCCGAGGCCGCCGATGCCCTCGTTCACGCGACGCTGCACGAACTGCCCTGTGAGGCCCTGACGGGCCGTGAACGCGAGGTGCTGGCGCTGATGATCAAAGGGCTCTCCAACCCGGCCATCGCCCGGCGGCTGATGGTCAGCCGCTCGACCGTCAAGTTCCACGTGAGCAGCATCCTGGCGAAGCTTGGTGCGGCCAGTCGCACCGAGGCCGTCGCATCAGCGCTGGAACATCATCTCGTCCAGTCGTAGCTGCGCGCCGCTCACGGCAGTGAGGCGATAGCGTTCATCTGCCAAGCTGGCCAGTTGGCCAGGTGAAAGTCTGGTCAGTCTGCCGCCTCGTTTCTGGCCACCTGCCGGATCACTACCGCTCCGGACCACGCGATACTTGGTTATGGGCGGGTGAGCCGTGCCATCGTCTCGGCGCGCCGATCGGCCGCCCTCAGCACGGCGCTGCGCCAGCGGATAGCCCCGCCCGAGGAGGCGTTATGCAACGACTAGCTGCAATTTGCGCGCTCGTGCTCCTTGCGGTCACGCCCGCGCTGGCCGCGCCGAGCATCGGCACGGAGGCCTTCCGCCGCACCTGGCAGCGCCAGGACCTTCCGGTAGCCGAGCAGGTCAGCGGCCGCTCCTGGACTTGGGGGCCAGCCCCGATCAGCGAGCTGATGCGCGAGACGCTCGTCGACGCGCCCGATGGCGCCCGAGTCGTACAGTACTTCGACAAGAGCCGCATGGAGATCAACGACCCCACCGCCGACCCGAACGCCACCTGGTACGTCACCAACGGCCTGCTGCCGATCGAGATGATGACCGGGCGGCTGCAGGTGGGCTACAACCAGTTCGAGTGGCGGGCCCAGGCCCGCATCAGCGCTATCGGCGACCCCGGCCAGTTCCCGACCTACGCCGACCTGCTGCGCTTCTACCAGAGCCCCGGCGCCGTCAACCCCGGCGACCTCGGCAAGCCGGCGACCGGCTTCATCAACCCGGACGGCAGTATCACCGGCTTCAACGACTACGCCAATGATCCTGCCACCATCCTGGTGCGCGGCGAGAACAACCACGGCGTGGCCAAGGCCTTCGCCGACTTCATGAACCAGCAAGGGCTGGTGTACGAAGGCGGGCGCTATGTGCGAGGCCAGGTCTACGACCCGCTCTTCGTCTTTGGGCTACCGGTGACTGGCGCCTACTGGGTGAAGGTCAAGGTGGCCGGCGTGGAGCGGCCCGTGCTGTTCCAGGTCTTCGAGCGCCGCGTGCTGACCTACAACCCGGCCAACGAGCCGGCTTTCCGCGTGGAGATGGGCAACGTCGGGCAGCACTACTACCAGTGGCGCTACCCACAATAGCGGCGATACGGTGTAGCCCGTAGTTGTACTGCTTTGCAAGAGATGTATCAATCTCTCGAAGCAGCACACGTAGCCCAGAAACTACGTTAGGGCTCCAGCCGGAGCGGAAGTGGCGCAGGAAGGCCTGGCGTGCCGCCTGCGCCGCTCTCCGTTCCACCATGCCCTGAGCCGCCTCGAACGCGCAGCCGTGACGAAGATGCGGCAGGCGATAGGAGGCGCGCCATGCATCTGATGACACTCGCCTGCGATCTCGATGGTACCCTGACGGAGCATGGCGCCATCGACTCAGCTACTTGGGCCCAACTGGGCCGCGCGAAGACGGCCGGATGGCGTCTCATCCTGGTCACCGGGCGGCTCTTCGATACCTTTATCAGCACCGGCCCCTTTGCCGAGACCTTCGACGCCATCGTCGCTGAGGACGGCGCGGTTGTCTGCTTCCCGCATCGCGACATCGTCACCCTCCCCTTCGGGCGGCTACCCGACGAGCTACGCAGGCGCCTTGACGTCCTGCCGATACCCCTGGAGCGCGGCCTGGCGATCGTCGCCACTCGCATCCCACACGACCAGGTGGTGTTCGATCTGCTGCGCGCGACCGGCGGCGGCGCCACTGTCGAGTACAACCGTGGGGCAGTGATGGTGCTGCCGCCAGGCGCCACCAAGGGCACCGGGCTGCAGTACGCCCTGCGTGAGCTCGGCATCTCTGCTCGTAGCGTCGTCGCCTGCGGCGATGCCGAGAACGACCGCAGCCTCTTGGGCCAGGCCGAGTTTGCCGTGGCCGTGGCGAATGCCACTCCTGAACTCAAGGAGCAGGCGGATCTGGTGTTAGCGGCGCCTGCCGGCGAGGGTGTTCGCTACCTGATCGACCAGTTACTCCGCGGGCGGGTGCCGCCGCACCGCTGCCGGCCCGAGCGACAGCTGCTGCTCGGCGAGCAGACCGACGGCGAACCGCTGCGGCTTGATCCCTTCACGGTGCTCGATGGGACGCTCGGCATCGTCGGCTCGAGCGGAGCGGGCAAGTCATGGCTGGCAGGTCTGCTCGCCGAAGCCATGCTGCAGCAAGGCTACCAGCTAGTGCTGATCGACCCC
>DAOUGF010000695.1:0-8853 GCA_034429295.1 Chloroflexaceae bacterium | reverse complement strand
CGGCTCGCTGGTGAACGCACCCATATTGAGCGATGCCGTCGTCTCCCTGCGCGATGCGGCGGCGAGCAAGCTCGCGCCGCACTCCGAGCAGAAGATCGTCCCCTCGAGCTGCTGGGCGTTACAGTGGCTACAGCGTTGCATACCTCGTTCTCCTGCCCTGACCATCTTCGCCGCAGGGGGCTGAGCCGCGCATATGTTGCACCTTACCGGCGCCTGGCGCGTGTCTGGCGACCCGACCTCCTGAAGCAGAGGTGGAGGGGCGCCTCGTGGTGAGCGCCGACAACAGGGCGCTCCAACGTTCCATCCCTCAGGATCGGCGCGTGAGCCCACGAGCCTACGCCCGCCCCAGCAACTTCCATAACCCTGTGATCACCGCGCCTCTGTGGCGACCTGCCGGATACAGCCTACCCTTGCGCCTCGCGCTCCTGGTCTTCGCCGCGGCCCATCAGGCCGCGGGTGCCGTACTTGATGCGCTTGCGGCCCTCGCTGCTGGCCTGGCCCGAGCGGAGCAGGCGCGTCGCCTCCTCCTGCACGGTGCGCGCCAACTCCACCTCGCCGGCCTCGAAGAGCCGGGTGCCGGCCATCTGCAGGCGCCTGGTAGCTTCCTCGACGTTCCCTTCCTCCATGCTCTGCCAGGCCCCCGCCTGCAGCCGATAGGCCACCAGCCGCTCCAGCCAGTGCTTCACCGTCGGGTCCACCTCATAGCTCACGCTCTCTGCCGGGCGCACCGCCAGGCGCAACACCAGCTCACCCTGCTGCTTCATGAGATTCATGCCGGGCAGGCTGTAGCGCAGCGTGAGCCGCAGCAGCGGGTGATCGCCCACGCCGAGCGGCGGCACCACCACCTCCAGCAGGAAGGCCTGGTGGTCGGTGCCGGGCCAGTCGCCGAGGCCAGCGGACCAGACCTGCTCCTGCTCCTCTGCGGCAGTCACGGGAGCGATGAAGGGCCGCACCCGGTCGAGGGAGCGCAGCATGGCGCCCGGGCGCAGCTCCGCCTTCAGGCTCACATCCTGGGCGAAGATCGACGACATCCGCTTCACCTCGTCGGTGAAGATCTGGGTGATCTCGCTCGCTGAGGTGATGTACTGGGTGCGGCTATTCTCGCGGGCCGCCATGGTCTCAAGCAGATCTTCGTTCCACTCAGCGCCGATGCCGAGGGCGGTGAGGCCGATGCCCCGCCCTTGGGCGCGGCGGGCGATCTCCACACAGCGGCTCTCGTCGCCATAGGTGCGGCCGTCGGTGAGCAGCAGGATGCGGCTGACGCTGCGGCCCAGCATCGGCCGCTGAATCTCCTGGAGCGCCAGGGCCATGCCGGTGGCCATCTCGGTGCCGCCTGCGGCCTCGACCATGCCGATCGCCCGCTTCAGCTCGCCTTTGTTGCGAGCCCGCTGGGATTGCACCACCACCTCGGCGCGATCGTTGAAGGTGACCAGGGCGAAATAATCTTCTTCGCCGAGCAGATCGACGATCCGCGTCGCCGCATCCTTCACCTGCTGCAGCCGCTCGCCGCGCATCGAGGAGCTGCGATCCACCACCAGACAGAGGTTGAGCGGGAGCTTGGGCAGCGTGGCCGGCACACCTTGGGCGATAAGCTCGAGCAGCACATAGACCAGTTGCGGCTCGTTGCTCTCGGCAAGCGTGTTGCGGCTGACGGTTGTGCGGAGCTGGATGCCTGGCGCCATCTTCACCTCTCTGTGATGGGCAGCGACACCACGACAGCCGAAATATTGTCATCGCCGCCGGCAAGGTTGGCGAGGGCGATCAGCTCGTCGCAGGCATCCTGCGTCCAGGGACTGCGGCGCAAAGCCTGCTCTATCAGCGGCTCATCCAGCAGGCCCCACAACCCATCGGAGCAGAGCAGGAGATGCGAGCTCTGGCCGACCGGCTGATACACAAAATCCACCTGCACCTGGGGCTGCTGGCCGATCGTGCGATAGAGCTGGTTGCGCAGCGGGTGCTCGCGGGCCTCGCTAGGGTCAAGCTGGCCCACCTGGATGAGCCGCCCGACCGTCGAGTGATCGACGGTGAGGAGGCGCAGGCCGCCGGGCTCCAAGAGGTACGCCCGGCTGTCGCCCACATGGGCGATATAGAGGCTGTGGCCCACCAGGAGCGCGGCGGTGCAGGTGGTGCCCATGTCGGTGCCGAGCGTCTGGGCGGCCTCCCAGATCACCTCGTTGGCCGCCTGCACAGCCGAGACCATCAGCGGCTGGAGCGCCTCGGTCATGCCGTCATCGAGGGCGGGCAGCACGAGCTGGCTGAGCACCTGGTGCACCACCGTACGTACTGCGAGCCGGCTCGCCACCTCGCCGCCCTGGTGCCCGCCCATCCCATCAGCCACAATGAAGAGGCCCACCGTCACATCGTCGCTCTCACGGGGCAGAGTGGTGAGCAGGGCAAAGACGCTGTCCTGGTTCACCTCGCGCACCCGGCCGATGTCGCGGGCGGCCGTGGCGGCAAGCCCCTGGAGCGAGCGGCGCGGGCTCAGCGCGGGCGCGCTCCCCTCCTCAAGCTGCCGGGTGCCGTCCTCCTGGGCTTCGGCGAGCATCGGGGTACCCTCGGGCGGTGTCTCGTCGCTGCTGCGCCCATCCTCCAACCGAGCGCTGATGGCCTCCTCCGTCAGCGCGCTGAACGGCGCCGTCGGCGTCTCGACGCCATCCTCAGCCGCCTGAGGGGCATCCTCCTCGCTGCTCGGCGCTTCATCAACGGAGAGCGTGTCGTGATCGGGCGTGGCAGGGCCGGCCTCTGACCGCAGATCGGCCGGGCGCTCCGCCTCTGGCTCGTCGGCGGGAGTGCTGCTAGCCCACCAGGCCGCCTCGGCCTCGGCGGGGGGCACCTCGGCAGAGGGCGCCTCGGCAGGGGGCGCCTCGGCGGGCGTAGGGGCGTCGGCCGGCTGCTCGCGCGGCTTTTCCTTCTCGGGGGCGTTGCCGCGGAACAGCTTGCGGAAGAACGACATGGGGCCCTCTAGGCTTTCAGCGCGTAGATGCTGTGATCCATCGAGCCGATATAAACTACGCCCTCCACGACTGCCGGCGACGAGACGATCGCCGCGTCGGTCTGGTACTTCCAGAGCAAATTGCCCTGGCCCGCGTCCAGGCAGTAGACGTTGCCGTCCACCGCGCCGAAGTAGACCCGGCCGGCATCGACCCGCGGCGACGAGGTGATCTGGCTGCCCACCTCGTGCTTCCAGACCAGGCGGCCGTTCTTCGCATCGAGGGCGTAGAGCGTCCCATCCACGCCGCCGAAGAAGAGCCGCGAGCCTACCAACGCGGGCGAGCTGTTGATATAGTGATTAGTGCGGAAGCGCCAGGCGGGCCAGCCGCCCTCAACATCCAAGGCGTAGAGGTTCTGGTCCAACGAGCCGACATAGACCAGACCCTCGCCGACGGCGGGCGACGAGCGGACCGGCTGCTGGGTGCGCTGCTTCCACTTCACGGAGCCGTTGCGGGCATCCAGGCAGTAGACGTGGCCATCATCGCCGCCGATGAAGATCACCTGGCCGTGGATGCATGCCGACGAGCGAATCGGGTTCCAGGTGCGGTACTTCCAGATCACCGTGCCCCGCATGCCGTCGATGGCGTAGATGTGCTGATCGTCGGCGCCGATAAAGACCACCCTGTCCTCCACCCGGGGCGAGGAGCGCACCGGCTTGCCCACCCGGAAGGTCCAGCGGCGGCTGCCACGGCGCATATCAAGGCCGTAGACGGCGCCATCCTCCGAGCCGACGATCACGAAATCTTCCCAGACCGCGGGCGAGGAACTGATGCCCCCCTCGGTGGCGTACTTCCAGCGGAACTCGCCGCGGGCGGCGTCGAGGGCGTAGAGGTTGGTGTCGTAGCAGCCGACGAAGAGCATGCCGCCGGCCACACAGGGCGAGGAGCGGATCTCGTCCTCACAGGTGAACTTCCAGACCAGCTCGGTGCGCTGGGCGCCCTTGATGATCGCGGGGGCGACCGGGGCTATCGGGGTGGCCAGCCCAGCGCCGACACCCGGCACAGCGAGCAGAGCGCGCTTCATCTCGTCCGCGCTCTGCCAGCGGGCCGACATATCGTACTCGAGGGCCTTGGCGACCACAGCCTCCATCTCGTGGGAGACCGACGGGTTGAGCTGGCGGATCGGGCGCTCGTGGAAGGTGAAGGGCGTCTCCAGGCGCGGGTCGCTGTTGGTGAGCAGGTGGTGGAGCGACGCGCCGAGGGCGTAGAGATCGCCGACAGGCTCGGCAACGCCGCGGTACTGCTCAGGGGGTGAGTAGCCTTCCGTGCCGATCATGGTGCCCTTGCGGTCGCTGCGGTTCAGGTTGCGAGCGATGCCGAAGTCGATCAGCACGATCCGGTCGTCGCCGACGACCATCACGTTCGAGGGCTTCAGGTCGCGGAAGACGATCGGCTCGGGCTTGTGGTTGTGCAGGTAGCTGAGCACCTCGCAGATCTGGACGGCCCAGCGGCCCACCCGCGCCTCATCGATCGGCTTACGGTTCTCCTCCAGCACCGTCTCGAGATCCTTGCCACCGATCAACTCCATCACCAGGTAGAGGCGGCCGCCCTCCTCGAAGAAGTCGTAGACTCGCGGGATGGCCGGGTGCTGCAGGGTTGCGAGCAAGCCGGCCTCGCGCTCAAAGTTCTTGAGGTTCAGCAGGCGGGTGTGGGAGTCGGGGGCGCTCTGGGTCATCTCCTTGACGGCGCAGTAGCGTGCAACATCCTTGAAGCGCAGGTCGCGCCCGCGGTAGACCACGCTCATGCCGCCGACGCCGATCGGCTCCTCGATCTGGTAGCGACCCTGGAGCACGGCGCCCGCGCTGAGCAGCTGCAGCGAGTGGCCCCGACCATCGCCAGGGAGCGCGGCGCCAGCGCCGGGCGCGGCGGGCGGCATAGTCCTGGTGCCTTCCTCCGGCGGTGCAGGCGTAATGGATCGGGTGCCTTCCTCCGGCGGCGCAGGTGTGATGGATCGGGTGCCATCATCGGCGGCCGGCTGCATCTGACGGGTGCTATCGTCGGGCGACGGAACACCGATCGCCTTCGTGCCGACCTTCTTGATCAAACCCATGATGTACCTCGGTAGGGCCGGGGGCTCAGAGTGAGAAAAAAGAGCGGGGCGTCCGTCACCGCACGCCGCCCCCATTATAGTGAGCGCGCGTACTATCGGCAACTCCCCCAGAGGTCCGTGAATAAGGGGGTAAGGGGATAGGAGGACAAGGGGACAGGGAGATAAGGGGACAAGAGGACAAAAGGACAAGGGGAAAGGGGGACAAGGGGACGCCTATCGGCACCGTCAGGATGTCACCTTGTCCCCTTGTCACCTAGCGCGAGCATGCGAGCGCGGTCACCTTGTCACACTGGGTGCAGCCCCGGGAACTCCAGCCCTAGCGTCTCGTCGAAGCCGCACATGAGGTTCATGCACTGCACGGCGCTGCCGGCGGCGCCCTTCATCAGGTTGTCGATGGCGCAGATGCTCACAACCCGGCCTGTGGCCTCATCGAGGGCGAAGCCGATATCGGCGTAGTTGCTGCCGGCGAGGATCTTCGGCTCGGGGAAGCGGTGGATGCCCTGGCGCTCCTTGACGATCCGCACGAAGGGCTGTTCCCGAGCGAAGGCCCGGTAGGCCTGCCAGAGTTCCCGCTCGCTCACCGGCCGCGCGGCAAAGACGTGAGCAGTGGCGAGGGCACCGCGCACCAACTCCACGGCCGTGATCGAGAGGTGCAGGTTATCGAGCCCTGTCACCTGGGCGATCTCAGCTGTGTGCCGGTGGCCCACTGGGGCGAAGGAGCGCACCGCCCCGGCCCGTTCGGGATGGTGGCTGCTCTCGCTCGCCGTTGCGCCCCCCTCCGATGAGCCGACCTTCACCTCGATGATCGCGGGGCGCGTTACGTCAACCAGGCCGGCCTGAACAAGCGGCAGCAGGGCCAAGCTGGCCGCCGTGGCGTTGCAGCCGACGCCGCTGGCGTAGCGGGCGCCCCGCAAGGCCTCGCGGCTGACCTCGGGCAGCCCGTAGACGAAGCGACCGAGCCACTCCGGCGCGGGGTGGGCCTGGCCATACCAGCGAGCGTAGGTCTCCGGGTCGGTGAGGCGAAAGTCAGCCGAGCAGTCGATGATCCGCTCAGCCAGACCCACGTAGCGCTCGATCCCGCGGGCGGCTTCGCCGTGGGGCAGCGCCAGGAAGAGCAGGTCGCAGGGCTCCAGCCGCTCCGGGTGGACGAACTGGAGCGTGGTTCGGCCCCGCAGGTTGGGGTGGATCTGGTGCAGGTAGCGCCCGGCGTTCCGCGCGCTGGTGGCCTGGGCTAACGTTACCTCCGGGTGGAAGAGCAGCAGCCGCAGCAGCTCCCCGCCCACGTAGCCCGACGCGCCGATGATGCTCACTCGTAGATTCATTGCACCTGTATCCTCAAGAGAGCTGCTCGGTTCGCTCGCTCAGGAGTGGGGCGTGAGCAGCGTCTGACGGTGGCAACGGGCTACTCACCATCTCCCCATTCCTCGCTCCCTTCCCCACCGCTACCACATAATCAATGATCCGGGCCGGGATATTCACGCCGGTGGTATCGATCGAGTTGCGGAACTCCATCGTGTAGTTCACCTCGTTCACCAGCAAGCGGCCGTCCAGCGTCTCGAGGAGATCGATGGCGACTACACCGCCGCCAACGGCGTGGGCGGCCCGCACGCTCAGCTCGGCCAGCTCGGGGGTGACCGGGCAGTTAGTGGCTACGCCGCCGCGGGCGGTGTTGGTGATCCAGTGCTCGCTAGTGCGGTAGATCGCAGCGATGCACTCGTCGCCGACCACGAAGGAGCGAATATCGCGGCCCGGCTTGGGGATGTACTGCTGGATGTAGAAGATCGAGTGCTGGTAGCTGCCGAGCACATCGCGATGCTCGAGGATGGCCTCGGCGGCGTCGCGGTCGTTGATCTTGCTCACCATGCGCCCCCAGGAGCCGATCACAGGCTTGAGCACCACCGGGTAGCCGAGCTGCTCCATCGCGGCGAGGGCGCTCTCGGGGGTAAAGGCCAGCATGCAGGCGGGGGTGGGCACCTCGGCGCGGATGAGGGCCTGGGTTGTGAGCAGCTTGTCGCCGCAGGTGTGGGCCACCTGATAGCTGTTCACGGTGGGCACGCCGGCATCGTTGAGCAGCTTGAGCAGATAGAGGGCGCGGCTGTGCTGAATACAGCGCTCCAACAAGACATCGAACGGATACTCGCGCCGCTGCAGATCGAAGATCTGCTCGCGGTCGTCGAGCTTCACGTAGGGCAAGCCGCGCCGCTCGAGCTCGGTGAAGAGCAACTTCTCCTCGGCGCGCACCCGCGAGCAGGCCACTGCGATCCGCATATCGTTCTCCTCTGGCACACCACTTGCACCCCCGACGGCGGAGGCGCTCAAGAACCGCCCTCTGGAACCGTAGCACGCGCTGTCCGGCAAAGCCGGCCGGCGCCATAACGGAGGTACTGACAATGAAGCTGATGCGAACGTCGTTGCATGTGGTCAATGATCTGGCTGGCGCAGTCTGGTTCGGCGGCAATGTCTTCGGCATCACCGCCATGAATCCGGCCGTGAGCGTGGCATCGAGCCACAGGGAGCGCGGGGCTGTGACGAACCAGGCCTGGGAGAACTTCATCCCGCTTGGGCTCGGCAGCGCCCTGCTCTTCGGCGCCACCTACGCCGCTATGCGCTTCGACGAGCCGCGCCTGAGCAACCCCGGGCTGCGGACCCTCACCACCATCCGCGACATCTCGGCGGCGAGCATGGTCGCCCTCACTCTGGCCGGCGGCGTGCTGAATCGCCTCACGGCTGAGAGCGTCCCTGGCGACCGCACGCCCATGGAGGACGGGCTGACGCCCGCCGAGGAGGCGCCCGAGCCAGCGAAGCAGAGCCTGCTGGCCATGCGCGCCATCGCCGCGGGCAATCTGATCGCCGGCACTACCTACTTCGTGACCACGGCGCTCCAGGAGCAGGCGCTGATGGAGCAGGGACCGCTGGGCCGCTTCGCGCTGCCCTTCCAGCGGGCGAGCCGAGCCGGAAGCGTGGCGCTGGAGGCGGCTAAGGGCCTGGCCGCGGCCGAGATGCTCCGCCGCGGCGCGCGCATGGTCGGTGAGAGCATCGGCAGGCGCCGGCCGGAGCCTCGCAGCCGCTGGCGGCAGATGGGCGACACAGCGCGCCACCAAGCCCGCCATCTCGGCGACCAAGCCCGCCACGTCTGGGAGGAGCGAATCGCTCACAGCAGGTAGCGGTTGCAACCCGCCTACTCGCCCCAGTCCTCTTCAACCTCGGGGGCGAGGGCCAGGGTAGGCGGGTTGAGGCTAGCCACCTCAAGCTCGGCCCCGCAGTCGGGGCAGGCGACGATCTCGCTCTCCATGGTGTCGGCGGGCAGGGCGATGTCGGCGTTGCACTCCGGGCATGTGGCGTTCATTGGTAGCTCCTTCTGCTTGGGCCGATGCACCGGCAATGCCTCGGCCTTCCTTACCAAGCGACGAGCACAGCGCTTGGGCGCCATGCACCGCGTGGGCCTCATCGAGAGGCGGCGAATGTGGGTGAGGATGCGAGCGCGCAGGCAGTGTGCTGCGATCGCCGCCAGGCCATAGCTCCTCCTGAGGGCGTACAAAAACCCGGCTCACCTGGTCTGGTGAGCCGGGTTGACACTCGATCCTCGCGTGCAAGCGCTCCTACCCAGACCTTATGGCTGGCTTCTTCTCGCGCTTGAGCTGCTTGAGGAGGGTAGCGGGCATCGCTAGTTCCGGGTAGGCTGCGGTTCGCCGCTGAGGATAGCACAAGTTTTAGAGGGCGTCAATACGCCTTCCGGCGTGGGCTGACCACGCCTGCTGTGGGCGCTGCGCCCCGCTCCCCGCTTGATTTGTCGGGGGGCGCACGCGCGCCCCC
>DAOUGF010000694.1:0-2693 GCA_034429295.1 Chloroflexaceae bacterium | reverse complement strand
GAGAACGATCGCGGCGCCGTCTTCCTGGTGAACCGCAGCCAGACGGAGGCGCTAACCACGGAGATCGTCTGGCGGGGGACGACCCCGACGCGGGCCAGCGGCATCACCCAGCTCGCCGGAACCGATCTCAAGGCGGTCAACAGCTTCGAGCAGCCCAACACGATTGTGCCGCGGCAGCTCGAGGCGATGCCGGTGGACAACGGCAAGCTGACGCTGCGCCTGCCGCCACTCTCGTTCACGGTTGTGCCAGTGAGCGGATTCGAGCAGAAGTAGCGCGCTGTGCCCCATACCAGGATCGATAATGAGTAACACCACAATCACGGTGCAAACCGACGCGCCGATCGGCAGGATCTCGCCCCGCCTCTACGGCCACTTCGCCGAGCACCTGGGCCGCTGCTGCTACGACGGTCTCTGGGTGGGCAAGGAGAGCGGGGACATTCCCCAGGAAAACGGCTTCCGCAGCGATGTGCTGGCCGCCCTGAAGGCGCTGCCGGTGCCGCTGCTCCGCTGGCCGGGCGGCTGCTACGCCGACCACTACCATTGGCGTGACGGGATCGGCCCGGCGGAGCAGCGCCCGATCCGCCTCGGCATGTCCTGCGGCCTGCAGGTGGAGGACGACAACAGCCTCGGCACCCACGAGTTCCTCTGGCTCTGCGAGCAGCTCGGCGCCGAGCCCTATCTGGCGGGCAATGTGGGCAGCGGCACGCCCCAGGAGCTCTGCGATTGGGTGGAGTACTGCAACAGCGCGGTCCGCACCACCCTGGCCCGCGAGCGGGCCGCCAATGGCCACCCTGAGCCCTTCGGCGTGAAGCTCTGGGGCGTCGGCAACGAGAACTGGGGCTGCGGCGGCAACTTCGATGCCCCCACTTACGCCGGCGAGTATGCCCGCTACGCGACCATGCTCCGCCACGTGGACCCGAGTGCCGAACTGGTGGTCTGCGGCCACGACGACGCCTGGAACGCCGATCTGCTCAAGACGCTCGGCAGGCGCATCGGCCTGGTGGATCATTTCTCCATCCACCGTTACTGGATCAATGGCGGCCCGGAGACGGCCTTTGACGAGGGGCAGTACTACGCCCTGCTCGATGAGGCCGACGACACCGAGGCGTTTGTGCTGCGGACTGCGGCGCTGCTGCGGGAGGCCACGGGCAGCCCCGGCCGCTCCGACGCCACGCTGCGCAAGGGCGAGGGCGCCGACCCGATCCTCCACGGCAATCGCCGGATCGGCATCGCCCTGGACGAGTGGGGCGTCTGGCACCCCGAGGCTCGCGAGTGGGGGCCCCGCGGCGCAGAGCCCCGCGAGCCCGTCACCTATGAGCAGGCCAACACCCTGCGCGATGCCCTGGCCGCCGCGGTGGCGCTGGAGGGCTTCCACCGCCAGTGCAACGTGCTGAGCCTGGCCAACCTGGCCCAGATCGTCAATGTGCTGCAGTCGGTTGTGAACACCGAAGGCCCGCGGATCTATCTCACGCCCACCTACCACGCGCTACGGCTGCACGCGCCCCACATCGGCGCCACGGCGCTGCCGGTGGCCGTCGAGGGCGGCGAGGCCCTGCCCGGCGGCGGGCCGGCGGTGAGCGCCACCGCCTCCCGCAGCGCCGAGGGCGTCGCCGTCACTCTGATCAACCGCCACTACAGCGCCGGGGCCAGCGTTCGTATCGCCTGCGCCGACGCGCCTCCCGTCGCCGCCGGCCAGCTGCTCGCCGCCGACAGCCCGGCCGCCGCCAATAGCGCCGACGAGCCCGAGCGGGTGAGGCCGGCCGCCTTGAGCGTGGCCCGCGACGGCGACGCCTGGCGCGTCGAGCTGCCGCCCCACTCAATGGCGACAGTGACGTTGCGTAGTCTGTAGTCTGTAGTCCGTAGTTGTACTGCATCGAGAGGTTGGCACACACCGGCGTACCCAAGCCACCCCCCAGGCTGTGAGCTTGGGGGGTGGCAGCGGGATGTAGCTGTGAGTTTGGGAGGCGGCGGCAGGATGCAGTTGTGAGCGCCTTCGCGAAACAATGTTACTCTTAACGAGGAGGGGGCGCGGATTGAGAGGCATCGGACGCGAAGCAGCCTGAGGGGGGCACGCCAGGCTCCCACCGGAGAAGATGGACATGAACACCCAGCATGCCATTGAGAGCGGAAGGACCGCCCTTGGCGTCGAGCTTGGCTCGACTCGCATCAAGGCGGTACTGATCGGCGAGGACCATCTGCCGATCGCGTCGGGGAGCTACGAGTGGGAGAACCGCTACGAGAACGGCGTCTGGACGTACCACCTCGAAGATGTCTGGGCGGGCCTGCAGGAGAGCTACCGGCAGCTCAGCAACGAGGTTCTGGAGCGGTACGGCACGCCGCTCAGAACCATCGGTGCCATCGGCTTCAGCGCCATGATGCACGGCTACCTGCCATTCGACGCGAACGGGGAGCTGCTCGTGCCGTTCCGCACGTGGCGCAACACGATCACAGGGCAGGCGGCGGAAAAGCTCACCGAGCTGTTCCAGTTCAACATTCCCCAGCGCTGGAGCATCGCCCACCTCTACCAGGCCATCCTGAATAAGGAGCCCCATATCGGCGCGATCGCCCACTTCACCACACTGGCCGGCTATGTCCATTGGAAGCTGACGGGGCAACAGGTGCTTGGCGTCGGCGAGGCCTCCGGCATGTTCCCCATCGACAGCACAACCAACGATTACGACGCGCGCATGCTG
>DAOUGF010000693.1:0-3807 GCA_034429295.1 Chloroflexaceae bacterium | reverse complement strand
TGCTCGCGTTTCACTTCTTCGATCAGCCACTCCAGCGCCAGCAGGTAGCCGCGCCAGCCGAGGCCGGCGATCTGCCCGCTGACGACCGGCGCCACCACCGAGCTGTGGCGGAAGGGCTCACGCTTGTAGACGTTGGAGAGGTGCACCTCGACGATCGGTGCGCTGAGGGCCGCCAAGGCATCGCGCAGCGAGAGCCCGTAGTGGGTCAGGGCGCCGGGGTTGATGATCACCCCCGCGGCGTTCCATCCCTCCCCCTGCAGAAAATCTACCAGGGCGCCCTCGTGGTTCGACTGGAAGCACACGAGCCTGAGACCGGCTTCGGTGGCTCGCGCCCGCAGCGCAGCGTCGATCTCGGCCAGGGTTGTGTGGCCGTAGATCTCCGGCTCGCGGCGGCCGAGCATGTTCAGGTTGGGGCCGTGAAGCACGGCGATCGTCTGGGTCACCGCGGGCTCCTTTGCTCCGACAGCCCCTGGAGCTGGGTACAGACCAGCTTGGCGGCCGGCGATTGTGAGCAGGTGTTCCGGTAGAGACTGAGAGCCTGGGTGTAGGCTCGCTCGTTATCGGTGTAGGAGAGGGCCACCGTGAGGTTGTAGAGGGCGAGCACTTGATCCCCTGAGCCTTGCGGCGCAACCCTGGCAGCCTCGAGATAGTACTCGGCGGCTCGCTCCCAATCGCCGATCTCGGAGGCGCAGTCGCCCTGGATCATGAAGGTCTCGAAGGCGTTGGCGCCGAGATCGCGGGCGTTGCCGGCGGCGCTGCAGTTGACGGCGGAAGCCACCGCGCCGCTCTGCACCTGACCGCGGGCCACATAGCTCTCCAGCCAGCGGTAGTGCGCGAAGGCCGGCCGGGCCACGAAGGCCATTGCCAGCAGGGTGGCCGCTACCACGACCGTGAGCCGCACGGCGCGCTGGCCGGGTGCAGCCATGGCCACCAGCGCCTCGGCCAGCACATACGCCCCCCAGACGAAGAGCGCATAGTTGAGGGCGTCCACGCGGATCAGCCGGTCGCCAAGGATTAGGTAGTTCAGCACGGGCAGCGCGCCGATGACCGCCAGCACTGTGGGCCAGTGGTCGTTCAGCAGCAGGGCCCGCTGCAGCTTCAGCGGCCGGTTGGCCATCCAGTAGGCCAGCGGCACCAGCATCAGCACGCCGCTCAGGGCGACGAACCAGACCGCGGCTATGATCGGCGGCGGGAGCAGCCCGCCAATGCCGAGCCAGCCGTTATTCGACCAGGTGACGAGCAGTACCAGCAGGGCGCCGATGCCGAAGAGGGCGCCAAAGGGGCTGCGCAGCAGGCGGTAGCCCAGGTCGATGCGGGTGATATCCTGGCCGGCGAGCGTCAGGCGCAGCGCGATGTCGCGCTGCAGCTCGCTGTACCAGCCGGTGATGCCGTCGATCGGCAGATCGCGCCCGGCCTCGTCCTCCAGGTAGGTGCGTGAGTAGAGGGCCAGGGGCCGCTCCCAGAGGCAGCGGTCGAGGGCGAGCCAGCGACGCACATGGCGCCAGGGCTGCGCGATCGCCAGGTTGCCCAGGCTATCGTAGCGGGCGATCCCATCCGGCCGGGTGACGATCACATCGGGCTGCTCCCGCTCGATGCGGCCGATCGGCAGCCAGAAGATCACGAAGACCGCGATCGCGGCGTAGACGGCCATGTAGATCGGGATGAGCGTGGTGACCACGGCGATAGTGCGCCAGGGGTCGAAGAAGACGCCCAAGCTGAAGACGCCGTTCTCGTTGAGGGTGAGCGAGGCGGTGGGCGAGGCCACCGCCATCAGCAGCATAGCGAGGGGCAGGGCGATCAGCGTGGCCACCTGGAGTAGGCCCAGGTAGCTGCGGATGAAGCGGCCGACGTAGCGCTTCTCCGGCTCGGCGGCGATCACCCGGTCGATGCGCCCGATCAGCTCGGCGCTGCCGGCCCCATCCCGTTTCCACGCCCGCAACTCGTGGAGGATGCGCTCGCGGGCCGCGGCGTAGCGCAAGGCCCGGAAGCGCTCAAGGCCGATCGTATAGTTCTGCAGCGCGCTCTCAACATCGCCGGCCTGCACCGCCGCCCGGCCCTGCAGATAGCGTACCATCGCCTCGCGGCGCACATCGCCCAGCTCCTTAAAGACCTCGAGGGCCTGGGCGAGCAGCAACTGGGCGCTGCCCACATCGCCGGCGGCCAGGTGGCACTCCGCCAGCGAGCGCTGCAGCCAGGCCCGCCGGTAAGGGTCGCGGGCGGCTTGGGTCTGGAGCAGCGCCTCGATCGCGGCGCGGGCCTCCTCGTGGTAGCCGTAGAGCAGCAGGATGTCGGCCAGGTGTTGCTCCGCCCGCATAATACCCGCCTGGTCCCCCAAGCGTCGGAACGCGTCGCGGGCCTGGGCGTACCAGGCGCGAGCGGTGTTATAGAGCCGGATCAGCAGCCAGTTCTGGTAGCGGGCGCAATGTTCGGGCAGCGGCAGCATGCGGCTGTTCGGCCCCATCAGCAGGATGGCGATCTGGAAGGGGAGGCCGAGGATCCAGATCCAGATGTGATGGAGCGCCCGCAGCAGCGGGTTGTGGAAGGCGATCGGGGCGTGCCAGCTGCCGGTGCTCACCCCGAGGCCCTGGTATGCCTCGCCAAGCAGCAGCATCGTCGCAGCTGCGTCGCGCTGGTTGCCCACCCGCAGAAAATGGGCCAGGCTCTGCCGGTAGAGCTCGGTGGCCCGCGCCCACTGGCCCGTCTCGGCGTAGACCTCAGCCTGCGTGCGGTTTACCTCGGCGGCCAGGTCGGGCTCGAGATCGCCCCGGGCCCGCAGAGCCTCCAGCTGCTCGGCGGCGGCGTCGAGGCTGAGGGCACCCATGAGCGCCCTGGCCCGCAGATAATGGACCCAGCGCCGTTCCCGCGGGCCGAGGGGCGTCTCGCTGGCCATCTGCAGCAGCAGCTCGGCCTCGGCGAGCCGATGGGCATCCTCAAGGTACTCGAAGTTGCTCCGCAGCTCCCGCAGGCCCTGCTCCTGGTCCAGATGGAGCAGGTGGTAGATCGCCTCGCGGCGCAGCAGGTCGGCGTGGCCGCTCATCGGCACCACGCTCAGCAGGTTGCTGTCGGGCATGAGCGGCATCGCGCGCCCGGCCGATCCGGGAGGTGTGGTGCGCTGACTGAAGTACTGGTAGAGGCGGCGATGGAGTTGCTGCAGCTCGGCCGGGCGCTCCCGCCGCCACTCCTCCAGCAGCGCCCTGCGCACCTCGTCGTGGTAGGCCAGCCGGCCATCGCCGAGCTCCCGCACGAAGCTGTACGCTCGCAGCAGCTCCAGCACCCGCTCGTTGCCGCTGTCGCTCTCCCGCAGCACCCGCAGCACGCTCGCATCCACCCAGCGGGGCACGGCGGCCTTGCGCAGCACGTCGGCCTGCTTCGGGCCTACGCTCGCCAGCACCTGCTCCACGGTGAAGACCAGCAGCTCATCACCGCTCTTGCTGCGGGCCGCGCCGAGCATCTGGTTCAAGTAACTGTGGATGTCGCTGGCCATGCTTGTCGCTCGCTTCGCTCGCTCCGCGCTGACAAGGTGATCGCCCTCGCTTCGCTTGGGCTAGGTGACGAGGTGACAAGGTGACGCCTAATAGCACCGTCAGGATGTCACTCTGTCACCTTGTCACCAATCATCATCGGAGGCCGGGCGCGTCGCCTGCTCAAGATTATCGCCGATAATGCCGAGGAGTTGCGGGTTGCCTTGGATGGCGGCGAAGAGCGTCTGCACGTCGTTATCGGTGAGATTAGGCAGCCCGCGGTTCTCTCGTAGATATTGTGCCACATCCGCCAGCGTGAAGAGCTCCAGGGGAAGCTGGCCCACCA
>DAOUGF010000692.1:0-4551 GCA_034429295.1 Chloroflexaceae bacterium | reverse complement strand
TGTCACCGTGATCGAGTTTGAGCGAACGATCATGGTCTACCGGCGGGCCCATCTTCCAGCAACGACCTTCCCCGGGATGCCGGGCCATGCCCCGGCCGGAGCTGGAGATGGCGCGGCTGCGGACGACTGACGCTGGCGATTGCCGCTCGCCTCAGCATACCGGGTTCTGGAGAGCTTGTCTGCGACGGAGTGGCGCCGGCACGCCGGATCGTGCAGGGCGCAACCAACAGGTGAGGGCCACCGCGCAGGGCTACGGCACAAGCCCGTCGATGAGACGAGGTAGCAGATCAGCGGTGGCACAGTACGGGCTTCCTACTTGGGGTCCAGGGGCGAGGCCCCTGGCGCGGGGGGTGTCGGGGGGCGTGCGTACGCCCCCTGACAAATCAAGCGGGGTGCAGGGGCAGCGGACGCAGTGGCGCGAAGCGCTTGCGCCCCGCAGCAGGCATCGGCTCGACGTGGGCCGGGGGGCGGGGCGGCGCCCCGCAAACAAGCCCGTCACAGACGCCTGCCTCAGAGCCGCCCGAACGCCTCCAGCGTCAGCAAATTCCCCACCGTGATCGGCGCGCGCCAATGCGGCGCGTAGGGCGACGGCCAGCCGCCATCCTCCTGCTGCTCGCTAAGCATCCGCTCAAGCTCCTGAGCGATGATCTCGGCGGGCAGGTGGCGCGCCACATAGGTGTGGGGCGAGCGCACATAGGCGAAGAAATGGCCCGCGTCCGCGATCGTGCCGTTCAGGTGGCCGCGGATCAGCCACCAGACCACCCCGCCGCGGTAGAGTTCACGCCGCGGGTGCTCCCACTCCGGCAGAAAGTAGTAGGCGTACGGCCGCGCCGCGTAGAAGTCGTCGCCCGCCAGGTCCGCCACGTTCTGCCGCTGGGCGAAGAGCTGCTCGACCCGCTCGTGCAGCCGTCGCGAGCCGAGCCCGAGCTCCCGCAGCAGTCCGTCGATGGTACAGGCCGGGTTGAGGCTGGGCCACTCCCACCCCTGGAACCAGGGCGCCAGCGGGTGCTCGTAGATCGCCGGGGCGAAGCGCCAGCAGCCGTCGTCGCCCTGCGTCTCCTCCAAGTAGGCCACCGCGGCCGTAAGCAGCGGGTGATCCCGCGGCACCGCGGCCTGCAGGCAGTACTCCAACGCAAGCTCGGTGGCGAAGGGGTTGGAGTCCGGCGCACCGATGTCGGGCTCGAGCCCCTTGCCAAAGCCGCCGTCGGCGTTCTGGTAGCGGCCAAGCACGTCCAGGAACTGATCCAGCGGCAACTCGCCGAAGTGATAGTCCACCCGAGCCTGATCGATATCGCGCCCGTGCTGATGTACGAACGCCCGCGCCCGCTCGACTATACTCATATACCCCATCCTTTCGCCTGAGCGGCGCCGGCAAATCCTGCTATACTTGAGCGCAGCGCCCGCCCGGCAGTATAGAATCTCTGTTCGCGTATCGCAAGCCCGGAGCTCGCCCCGTGAGCCTCGCCCTCCGCCGTATTCTGACCGTCGTCCTGTTGCTCCTCGGCTGCATCGGCCTCGCCTGCGGTCTGCTCGCAGGCCTGCTGCCCAGGCTCTTCGACGCCGACATCGCCCGCGTGCGCAGGCTCGAGCCGCTCTCGTATGTGGCCTTCGAGGATGGCGCCCCTGGCCGCGAGGCGCTGATCGAGGGCCGGCTCAGCGAGCGTAACCGCCCCACCCTCGAGGGCTTCATCGCCTACAGGCGCTATGCCGCGACTCTCTCGCCCAACGGCAACCGCACCTGGCGTCAGGTCGAGACGATACAGCCTCCCTTACTGGTGGAACTGCCCGGCGGCCTGGTGCGCGTGTCCGGCGACTACACGCTCAGCGGCGCTCTGGAGCGATACGAGCAGGGGTCGCTGCGACTCGACGGGCTGCGGCCCGGCGCCCCCGTGATCGCTATCGGCGAGCTAGTCGAGGGCCAGGAGGGCATCGAGCTGCTGGCCGATACCGTGGCCGCCGGCACCCGCGCCGACTACCTCCGCGGCGCCAGCGAGGCCTCCCTCTTCTTCAGTGTCTTCGGCCGGACGCTCCTCGTCAGCTCGAGCCTCATGCTCGTTGGCGGGCTGCTCCTCCTGCTGCACCTACTGCGCCGACGCCGCGCCTATCCCTAGAAGGAACCATACCATGCCAGAGCAAGAGCCTGCGAGCCAGCCCCCGCCCCCTACCGACCGCCTCGTCGTCACACAGCACCGGGTATCGATCGGTGGGCGCGAGCTACACTATACCGCCACCGCCGGCACGATCGTGCTGAAGGAGGAGGCCGAGAAGAACGGCGATGGCGGCCCCACCGTCGAAGGTGAGCGCCCCCGCGCCACGATCTTCTTCGTCGCCTATACCCTCGACGGCGTGGACGATATCGCAGCCCGCCCGCTCACCTTCTCCTTCAACGGTGGACCCGGCTCCTCCTCCGTTTGGCTGCACCTCGGCCTGCTCGGCCCCCGCCGCGTGCTGCTCAACGACGATGGCAGCGCGCCCCCGCCGCCCTACCGCCTCATCGAGAACGAGCAGTCGCTGCTCGAGGTGACCGACCTCGTCTTCATCGACCCGGTGAATACCGGCTTCAGCCGCGTGGTGCCTGGCGAGGCGGCGAGGCAGTTCCACAGCTTCAAGCGGGACATCGAGTCGGTGGGCGACTTCATCAGGCTCTACACCACCCGCTACCGGCGCTGGCGCTCGCCCAAATACCTGATCGGCGAGAGCTACGGCACCACCCGCGCCGGCGGCCTCGCCGGCTACCTCCAGGAGCGCCACGGCCTCTACCTCAACGGGCTCATGCTCGTCTCCGCCGTGCTCAACTTCGGCACCCTCGAGTTCGACCCCGGCAACGACCTGCCAGCCATTCTCTTCCTGCCCACCTACGCCGCCACCGCCTTCTACCACGGCCGCCTGCCGGCCGAGCTACAGCGCGATCTGCGGGCCACCCTCGCCGAGGTTGAGGCCTTTGCCCTCGGCGAGTACGCAGCCGCCCTGCTCCAGGGGGCCAACCTCGACCCCGAGCGCCGCGCCCAGATCGCCGCCCGCCTCGCCCGCTACACCGGCCTGAGCGTTGAGTACCTGGAGCGCTGCGATCTACGTGTCCGAGACGACCGCTTCGTGAAGGAGCTGCTGCGGCATGAGGGGCGCACCGTCGGCCGCCTCGACAGCCGCTTCAAGGGGATCGACCGCGACGCCGCCGGCGAGCGGGCCGAGCTCGATCCCAGCTACTCCGCCATCCAGGGGCCGTACACGGCCACGCTCAACGACTACGTGCGCGGCGAGCTGCAGTTCGAGAGCGACCTGCCCTACGAGATCCTCAGCGGGCGCGTCCACCCCTGGAGCTACAGCGACCACGAGAACCGCTACGTGGACGTGGCCGACACGCTGCGGCGTGCCATCGCCCAGAACCCCGCCCTGCGGGTGCACGTCGCCAGCGGCTACTACGACCTGGCGACGCCCTACTTCGCCACCGACTACACCCTCAGCCATCTCGCCCTCGACCCGAGCCTGCGCTCGAACCTCAGCACCAGCTACTACGAGGCCGGCCACATGATGTATATCCACCGCCCCTCGCTGCTGCGGCTGCGGGAAGAGCTCGCCGCCTTCGTGACCTCTGGCCTGGAAAGGTGACACCAGTGAGCGACTACCAGCTCGATGCTGTCCGCGGCAACGTTCAGGCCGGCGATGCCCGGCTCAGCTACCTCGACTGGGGCGGCGACGGCCCGCCCGCCCTGCTGCTCCACGGCATCACCAGCAGCGCGGCGACCCTCTGGCAGGTCGCGCCCGCCCTCCGCGCCGACGGCTACCGCCCGATCGCCCTCGACATGCCCGGCCACGGCGAGAGCGAGCTGCGCCCGACCTATCACATCGACGAGACCGCCGCGCTGGTGGGCGCCGCCGCCAATTCGCTGGACTTGCATGATGCGCTGCTGCTCGGCCACTCCTGGGGCGGCGCTACTGCCCTCGCGCTGATGGGCGGCGACCATGCGGCCCGCACGCGCTTCAGCCGCGTCGTCCTGGTGGACCCGGCCTTGGGCATGACAGCGAGCGCGGGCGCGGAGCGGCTGTCTTTCTACCTCGAAGGCGTTGGCGAGCCGGCGAGCCTCACCGCGCCCAAGCTCCGCGCAGCTAACCCCGAATGGGCCGACGCCGACGTCCACTGGAAGGCGATCGCCCTGGAGCAGTGCCGCGCCGAGCAGGTGCGCAGCCTCTTCCTGCCCTCCGAGGACTGGATCCTTATCGAGCGGTTGGGCGCGGTGGAGGCGCCGCTGTTGTTGCTCGCGGCTGACCCGCAGCACAGCGTGATCTCCCCCGAGCTGCTCGAGGCGGCCCGTGCGGCACTACGCCCCGGCCTCGGCCATCTCACCGTTGTGCCCGGCGCTCCCCACAACATGTTCCGCGGGCCGTGGTTCACGCCGACCATGGCCGCGCTGCGGGAGTGGCTGGCGAGCTAGGGTAGTTGCAGGCGAGCTTTTTTCCGCCCCCCAAGCTTGAAAGCTGCCACTCACCCACCCCCCAAGCTTGAAAGCTACCACTCACCCGCCCCCCTCAAGCTTGAAAGCTGCCACTCACCCA
>DAOUGF010000691.1:0-4338 GCA_034429295.1 Chloroflexaceae bacterium | reverse complement strand
GTTTGAGCTGGCCGACCGCCCCTACGCGCTGCGGGCCACGGGCGTACTGATCCGTTACCTGCAGTGGAACCGCTTCCCGGCGCTGAGTCGCCTGCAGACGGTGCGACCCATCGGCGGCAGCCACCTGCTCCAGCTCGACGCCACCAGCCGGCGTACCCTCGATATCCTCGCCGGGCCCGATGGCACACCCCACGGCTCGCTGCTGGCCGTGCTCGACCAGACACGCACCCCGATGGGCAGCCGCCTGCTGAAGAGCTGGCTCACCCAGGGCCTGCGCGACGCCGCCCGCCTCGCCGCTCGCTACGACGCTGTTGAGGCCTGCGTCCAGAACACCATCGCCCGCGAGGAGATCCGCGCGCAGCTTGGCGCCATCCGCGACTTGGAGCGCGTCGTCAACCGCCTGCTCGTTGGCGCCGAGCGGGCCGCCCCGCGAGACATGGCCCGGCTGCGGGAGGCCCTGGAGGCCGCCGAGCGGATCGCGGGCCCGCTCGCCAGGCTCGGCGGCCTCGGGATCGAAGCCTACGATCCGCCCGTCGAGTGCGCCAGGCTGCTCGCGCAGGCCCTCGCGCCCGCCCCGCGCCCCAACCTGGCGCAGCGGGCCGATAGCGAGGCGGGCGAGTTGCTCGCGGCGGGGTGGGACCCGGAGCTCGACGCGTTGCTGGCCGAAGAGCAGCGTATCCTCGCTGAGATCGATAGCCTCGTCTCCGGTCTCTACCTCACCACTGGAATCAGGTCGCTCCAGTACAAGCGCGATAGCCGCACCGGCCAGGTCATCCTGACGGTCTCGGTGAGCGATGGACGCAAAGTGCCCGTCGGCTGGAGCCGGGTGGCGAAGGGCAAGGAGCAGTACACCACCGACCAGCTCAGAGAGCTCTCCGACGCCCTGCTCGACGTGGAGGGCCAGCGAGCCGATGTTGAGCGAGCGGCCTGGCGGCGGCTCTGGCGGCACGTCGCCGGCCAAGGCCCCCGGCTGATCCAGCTGGCCCGCGACCTCGCGCAGATCGATGTTGTGACCACCCTGGCTCATGTGGCCGTGCGCGAGCGCTGGACCCGCCCGCAGATCGTGGCGGAGCGGAGGCTCTCGATCGTGGGCGGCCGCCACCCTGTCGTCTGCCGCACGGTTGATGGCTACATCCCCGCGAATGTCACGCTCGATAAGGCGACCCGGCTGATCGCCCTCACCGGCCCGAACATGTCCGGCAAATCAACGCTGATGCGCATGGTCGCCCTCTGCGTCGTTCTGGCCCAGATGGGCTCGTTCGTGCCGGCCGAGGCGATGAGCTTCGGCCTCTGCGACCGCATCTTTACCCGCATCGGCGCGGCGGAGGATATCGCGAGCGGGCGCAGCACCTTTCTCGTCGAGATGACGGAGGTCGCGACGATCATCCACCAGGCCACGGCCGACAGCCTGGTTGTGCTCGACGAGGTCGGCCGCGGGACGGCTACCTACGACGGGATGGCCCTGGCCGAGGCGATCGTCGAGCACCTCCACGACGTCACCGGCTGCCGGGGCATCTTCGCCACCCACTACCACCAGCTGGCCGCGCGGCTCGGCCGGCTGCCCCGCATCGTCTGCCTGCAGATGGGCGTCCGGCGCGACGGCGAGCGGCTGGTCTTCCTCCATACACTCCTGCCGGGCGTGGCCGAAGGCTCGTTCGGGATCGCCGTGGCTCGCATGGCCGGGCTGCCTGCCGCCATCCTGGCCCGCGCCGAAGCCAGGCTCGCGGAGCTGGAGGACGAGCGGCGCGAATCGCTCTCCGCCAAGGTGAACGACGAGGCCGAGCGCGAACAGGTGCTACCAAGCGGAGGCGGTTAGGGGTTCGAGGGCGAAGGCGGCGACGATTAGTGCCGTTTCCAGCTGTACAGACGTGGACAGCGACACCCTGCTGCCGGAAGACGACTGACAACCGAGACCGATCACGGGGCTTACGCGGCGGCGGCCTGCTCATAGGCCGCCGCTTCGTGATTCGTTGTCAAATCACAACAGGCGGTTATGAGCTCTCCCTTACAGTAAGCGCAACAGGCGGCTACGCTACCCCTGGTGTTGCCAGCGCCAGCAGCGAGGGGTCACGAGTCGAGGCAGCTGTGAAGTAAGTCACATCGGCTGGCGGCCTTGCCTGCTATTGTCGGTCTAAACAGGCGCCTGCAGTCGCTTCGCACGAAAGGGAAAACAGGATGAAACGGTACGCCTGGATGGCGAGCCTGGCCCTTATCGCCGTCATCGGCATGAGCCTCGCCGCCTGCACTGCCCGCCCCCCTCAGGAACAGCAGGGGGTTGCCGGCGCAGAAGAGGCCGCCCTGAAGACCTATGTGCCCGGCGGCAAGCTCGACGAGTACTACATGTTCTCGTCCGGCGGCCACTCCGGCCAGATCTTCGTGTACGGCATACCCTCGATGCGCCGCCTACGCACCCTCAACGTCTTCACCACCGACCCCGCCACCGGCTATGGCTACAGTGAAGAGTCGAGGGACATGATGGAGGGCTACACCTGGGGCGACACCCATCACCCGGCCCTCTCCGAGACGGACGGCGAGTACGACGGCCGCTGGCTCTTCATCAACGACAACGCCAACAGCCGTATCGCCCGCATCAATCTCCAGACCTTCCAGACCGAGCAGATCCTGGGCCCCATCCCGAACCTGTCCGGCCTCCACGGGGGCCCCTTCGCCACGCCCAACACCGAGTACATCTTCGGGGCAACCCGCTTCGCCATTCCCATCCCGAAGGGCACCTACGCACCGCTGGAGCAGTACGCCGAGAAGTTCTTCTCGCCCGTCGCCGGCATCAAGGTGGACCCGAACAGCGGCGAGATGAGCCTGGCCTGGGAGATCCTGCTGCCGCCGATCGACCTCGACCTGGCCGACTCCGGCAAGAAAGACAGCGACGGCTGGGTCTTCTTCAGCTCCTACAACTCGGAGATGGCCTACGAGAAGCTCGAGGTCAACGCCAGCCAGAATGACCGCGACTTCCTCGTGGCCCTGAACTGGAAGGCCGCCGAGGCCGCTGCCGCCGCCGGCGAGGGCGAGATGGTGGATGGCGTGCGCATGCTCGACCCGCGCACGACCCCGGGCCTGGTCTACCTCATCCCCGTGGCGAAGAGCCCCCACGGCGCCGACGTGAGCCCCGACGGCAAGTATATCGTCGGCTCGGGCAAGCTCGCCTCGCAGACCACCGTCTTCGGCTTCGCCGAGATGCAGCAGGCGATCGCCGCCAACGACTTCGAGGCCAGCTTCTGGGGCCTGCCGGTGCTGAACTACAACAGCGTCCGCGTCGCCGAGGTGCCGGTGGGCAACGGCCCGCTCCACACCCAGTTCGACGATAAGGGCTTCGCCTACACCAGTCTCTTCGTGGACAGCGCCGTGGCGAAGTGGCGCATGGGCCCGCCGTGGGAGGTGGTGGATACGGTGCCGGTGCAGTACAACGTCGGCCATATCGCCGCCGCCGAGGGCGATAGCGTGAGCCCGGACGGCAAGTGGCTGGTCTCGCTGAATAAGCTCTCCAAGGACCGCTACCTCTCCGTCGGCCCCTCCAAGCCGGAGAGCCTCCAGCTGATCGACATCTCCGGCGACAAGATGAAGGTCGTCTACGACGCCCCGGTTGACCTGGAGCCCCACTACGCCCAGATCATCAAGGCGGATAAGATCCAGCCCCTGGATATTTATCCCAAGGATGAGAGCCGGCCCAACTCGGTCTGGACGCCCAACGAGACTCGCATCGAGCGCAACGGCACCGACGTGCGGGTGTACATGATCGCCGTGCGCAGCCACTTCACCCCAGAGCAGATCGAGGTGAACCAGGGCGATCACGTGACGATCTACGTCACCAACATCGAACAGACGGTCGACGAGTCCCACGGCCTCGGCATCGACGGCTACGACATCAACATCCAGATCGACCCGGGCGAGACGAAGACGGTCGCCTTCACCGCCAATAAGCCGGGGGTCTTCCCCTTCTACTGCACGAACTTCTGCTCGGCCCTCCACCAGGAGATGCAGGGCTATCTGCTGGTCAAGCCCGCCGAGTAGAGCGATAGGGAGCCAGGGAGACAGGGGCGACGCCTCCTGTCTCCCTGAGATGAGCCATGAGACAGATCGCGACGCTCCTCCTGGTCCTCCTCGCCGCGGCGGCGCTCGCCGGCTGCGGCGTGGCCCCGGCGCTGGTGGCCCAAGGGGAGCTGCGCGTCGCGCTCACGACGGATCCCGCTCCGCCGCTCGCCGGCCGCGACACAGCCGTTCTCCTCACGATTAGCGAGGCGGGCGCGCCTCTCGCCGGCGCCACGGTGGAACTGCGCCGCAGTATGCCGGGCATGGAGCACCCTGACGACCACGAACTGTTGC
>DAOUGF010000690.1:0-4844 GCA_034429295.1 Chloroflexaceae bacterium | reverse complement strand
ACAACCACATCCCCCACCTGCTCTCGCCGGTGGTCACGGAGCTAGAGCGGGTGGTGCCCACGCTGAAGTGGGCAACGCGGGAGATGGAACGGCGCTACAAGATCTTCGCTCGCCACGGCGTGCGCAACCTCGAGAGCTACAAGCAGTTGGCCCGCAAGCGCTCCGATCTGGAGCCGATGCCCTACATCCTGATCGTTATCGATGAGCTGGCCGACCTGATGATGATGGCGCCGGACGAGGTCGAGACGTATGTCTGCCGCCTCGCCCAGATGGCCCGTGCCACCGGCATCCACCTGATCATCGCCACGCAGCGCCCCTCGGTGGATGTGATCACCGGCCTGATCAAGGCCAACTTCCCCTCCCGCATCGCCTTCGCCGTCACCTCCCAGGTGGACAGCCGCGTCATTCTGGACGTGCCCGGCGCCGACCAACTCCTCGGCCGCGGCGATATGCTCTATATGGCCGCCGACGCCGCCAAGCTGGTGCGCATCCAGGGCACCTTCGTCTCCGACCGCGAGGTTGAGCGGATCGTGGAGTTCTGGCGCAAGGCGACCCCGCCGGAGGACGAGAAGGGGGCGAAGGCCCAAGGGGAGGCAGGGAAGCCCGGCGGCTCGTTGGGCGTGAATGGCCCACCGTACAGCGGCACGCTGCCGGGGCCGCGGCCCACTAGCCAGACGAGCACAGCCGGCTCTCAGCCTACGGCCACCAGCCCACAGCCTTCGGACGAGCCGTTCAGGCCTCCGGCAGAATTCCTCTCGGTGGACGAGCAGGACCAGTTGCTGCCGCAGGCGATCGACCTCGTGCAGCAACACCAGCGGGCCTCGGCCTCGCTGCTGCAGCGCCGGCTGCGGATCGGCTACAGCAAGGCGGCCCAGCTGATCGACCTGCTCGAGCAACAGGGGATCGTCGGCCCGGCTGAGGGTGGCCGCTCCCGCGAGGTGCTGCGGCCGGGGGCGCACGCCACGCCGCCAGCCGCCGACGATCTGTAGCGGGCGTTAGTGGCTGTACGGCGTAGTCTATAGCCTGTAGTTGTGCTGCTTCGCAAGCTTTGCAGACCGGCGCCGCTGCACCGTGGGTCCAGCCACCCCTCAAGCTTGAAGCTTGGGGGCGGCGCTTGAGGGCGCGAGAGCAGGCGCCAGGATGTGCCAGGCTAGTGTGGAACCGTGAAAGGCGCCTGGCACCGTCACGACATTCTGCCGCTGCAAGATTATGTCACGGCACGCCCCTTGTATTATAACGAGGTAGGGGGGAGCGATGTAGCTCAGCCAGCTACGCGCGCCCCCCATATGTATACAAGAGGTGATGTCATGGATGGAACGAATACACCTTGGCGGCAGCCGGGCGGCGGCGCCGAATGGAGTGAGCAGTTCTGCACCAGCAGTTGGTGCCGCATGGACCGGCTACTGGTGCGCCCCGACCCCCGCGCGCCGCAGCTCTGGGAACTGGCCGAGAGCGCCGATGTGACCCCCTGGACTGTCGCCGCCGCCAGGCCGATCTGCCCGCTCTGCGGCGAGGAGCTCGCGGCCCACCGCGAGGGGATCGGCGAGCCTGAGGGGCAGGTGGACAACCCCTTCGTCGCCTACATCCGCACGCTGAAGCAGGCCGCGTAGCCAGCGAGCATGCAGCATTGAGTAGGCGGCTGCCGTGCCGACGCCTCCCACGATCCATCATGACCACGCAGGTGACTGGTTCTGCGCCAAGCCCGGCGCGTACCACCCAGGCGCTTTCGTAGTGGCCCCTACTCGCTCCAACAATTCGGTATGCCGCGACGTATAATGGGCATAGCACGACCAGGAGGTCCCGCATGTCCATCGACTCGTTCCGCGAGCACACGCGGCAGCTGCTTGAGCATCTGCTTAATGAGACGCCCAAGGCCGATCGGCATGAGCTGATCGAAGCCTACACCGATGCGCTCACGAAGCTCTACGTCGCCGAGTCCCACCAGCTGCTCACCGAGGTGATCGAGGACGCCCGCACCCGCCTCGACGCCCGCCTCTCGCCCGACCCCGTCCGGCAGACGATCGCCGGTGTCCAATCCACCATCCAAGATATCTGGGATAGTCTCTGGAAGGGCTGAGGGTGTCTCCTACTCGAGGGTGAACTCAAAGCGCGCCTTGAAGCGGCGCAGCTCTTTGAGCACGGGGCGCCCGATCGCGATGATCAGGGCGGCGTTCCCGAGGGCTCGTAGCGAGTCCCACGCGAATGAGGTGAGGGCGTAGAAGGCCCCGTAGCGCCGCAGCGTCTCGCCGAGGCCCATGCCGGGCGACCAGCTGAGGGCGCCCTCGGGGCTGAAGGGCCAGAACCAGAGGTTCATGAGGGCGCCGAAGAGTAGCCCCCAGAGATAGCCGTAGGCCGCCAGCAGCCCGAGCTCGGCCCACGAGCCCGGCCGCAGCCGCCGACCGAGCGGTGCGATCAGCGCTGTGCAGAGGCCCATCCAGCCCGCCACGAACATCTGGAAGGGCATCCACGGCCCTACGCCGCCGGTGAGCAGGGCCGAGACGAAGAGCCCCAGGGCGCCCAGCAGGAAGCCGAAAGAGCCCCCGTAGACGTAGCCCCCCAGGATGATCATGAAGAAGAAGGTAGGTGCGTCGCCTGGGCCGGCTGGCAGACGCAGCACGGCCACCACGGCGGTGAGCGCGCTGAGCGCCGCGAGCGAGCGCGTGCTCAGACGGCCCCCGCTCAGCTCGGCGAGCAGCAGCACGAGCAGCGCCGGCCCCAGCACGGCAAAAATCAGCGGGGCCGTCACGGCGTGGGCGCTGTTGGCGCCGCCCGCCGGGCGCTCGCTCAGCAAGAAGGGGTAGAGGAAGGCCGCCAGGCCCAGGGCGCAGATCAGCAGCAGCGACACCCGCCCTAGCGCTCGCGCCAGCCGCCCCTGCCGTCGCACGGTTGACACTTCGACCATAGGCGGCATGATAGCGCAGGTGAGAGAATCCCGTATTTCTCCGCTGCCGACCCGCCACCGCCTGTTATCATGGGCCGGGGAGCTTCAGAGAGCGACAGGCCCACGACTATGACCACACCTGCGATCAGCGGCGCGATCGTTGTGCAGCCCGACGCGCTGCTGGCCACCGCGCCCGCCGCGACCACAGCCGAGCGGCTCAATACGGCGCTGGCAGAGTATGGGCTCTGCCTCCCGATCTTCCCGCTCCTGCCAGGGCTCACCCTCGCCGAGCTGGTGGCGCGCAACGGGGGCGGGCGCCGCATGCTGCGCTACGGCCCGATCGGGCGCTATGTGCGGGCCGCGGCGCTCGAGCCGGACGCTGGGGCGAGCGACGAGCGACGAGCGACGAGCGAAAGCGGGCCGCCAACGGTCGATAGCTGGTCGCCGGCCGCGGAGGGCGACAGAGGGGCGCACTCCTCGACCCTGGTGATCGGCGGCCCGACGATCAAGCGCGCCACCGGCTACGGCCTCTACCGAGCGCTCGCAGGGGGCTCCCTCGATCTCGGCGCTCCCCAGGAGTTCACCTTCAGCCTGCGCCCGCTGCCGCCGGCGCGCGCCACAGCGCTGCTGCGTTGCGCTGGCTTGGGCGCCGCCTGCCGGATAGCCGCAGACCTGCTCGGCCAGGGCCTTCCGCTCAGCGCCCTCGCCCTGGCCGAAGCTGAGGATGGGTCCGGGCTGCTGCTGGCGGAACTAGAGGGCCTCGAGGCCGTCGTGAGCCGGCATCTGGCCGCCCTCCAGAGCCTTGCAACGGCCGCGGGCGCCGGCATCGAGTTGGCGCCGGCCGAGCCTTGGGCCACTTGGGAACGCCTTGCGATGGCCCGCGCCACCCCTGGCACGCCGGCCGCCAGCCTGACGCTGGCCCGCGCCGTACTCCCCGCCTTCGTTGAGCGGGCCGGCGCCGCCGCCCGCCGCTACGGCCTGCCGCTCCAGCTCTGGGGCGACGCCGGGGTCGGCACCATCCACCTCTGCTTCCCGGCAACGCTCGACCCGGAGCGCCGCCCGGCGGCCGGGCAACTCCTGGCTGTGCTGGAAGCTATGGCGCTCGCCGAGGGCGGCGCACATTCCACCGAGTTTGGCGCGCCGGCACGCCCTCACCTCCCCTCGCTCCCCTTGGTTTCTTCTCCTCCTCAACCAGGCCCGGCGACCGACCGGCAGGCCCTTCTCGCCGCCCTTCGGGCCGTAGTGGGCAAGGCCTATCTGCTGACGCGGGCGGAGGACTTGGCGACCTACGAGACGGATGCATCGATCGCGCGGCCGGCGGGCAAGCCGCTGGCCGTGGCGCTGCCGGCGAGCACGGAGGAGGTGGCGGCGCTGGTGCGCCTCGCGGCGGCAAACGATGTGCCGATCGTCACGCGGGGCGCCGGCAGCGGGCTGGCGGGCGGAACGACGCCCAGCCCTGGCGCCCTGGTGCTCGCGCTCAACAGGCTGGAGCAGCTCCGTATCGACAAGGCCCAGATGGTGGCCCACGTCGGGGCCGGCGTGATCACCGCCGAGCTGCAGCGCGCCGCCGAGGCCGCCGGGCTCTTCTACCCGCCTGACCCTTCCAGCCAGGTGGCCTCCACCATCGGTGGCAATATCGCCTGTAACGCAGGCGGCCCCCGCTGCGTGAAGTACGGCGTAACCGCCGACTATGTGCTCGCCGTCACCGCAGTGCTCGCCGACGGCAGCGTGGTTCGCTGGGGCGACGGGCTGGCCGGGCAGGGGCCGGAGAATGGCCTGGCGCAGTTGCTGGTTGGCTCGGAGGGCACCCTCGGCATCATCACCGAGGCCACCTTGCGCCTGATCCCGCAACCTCCGGCGCGCCGCACCACTATGGCCCTCTTCGCGAGCCTTGAGGCGGCCTGCGCAACCGTGGAGCGGATCATGGCGGCCGGGATCGTGCCGGCTGGACTGGAGCTGATGG
>DAOUGF010000689.1:0-2998 GCA_034429295.1 Chloroflexaceae bacterium | reverse complement strand
AATTATGCACCCGCCGAATCGAATTACGCGCCCGCCGAATCGAATTACGCGCCCTCCGAATCGAATTACGCGCCCTCCGAATCGAATTACGCGCCCTCCGAATCGTTCAAAGGGCCTCAACACTGCCAGGCTGAAGGCACGGACAGGCCCTCACCCACCTAACCGATCTCCCCGGGCGGGTGTAGGAGCGGACTGAACAGCTGTGTGGAGATGGGCTGTGCGGCCCTCATCTCCCGCCCCTCTCCCGCATCAGGGAGAGGGGAGCCCAAAGTCCTCCCGTTGCCCAAGATGAGGGAGAGAGAGCTCCCCCTTCTCCCCTCGAGGGAGAAGGGGGCCGGGGGGATGAGGGAAAGAACCCTCCGCAGCCGGCGGGGCAGGGAGCAGCTTCAGCGCGATTGTTCGTCGCGCAGCCGGGTCAGCATCGCGCCGATCGCAGGGTCGGCAGAGAGCAGCCGCCAGAGCAGGCCGCTGCGCCAGTTCTCGATCATCACGGTGATGGGCGCCTGGTTCAAGCCCATGAAGATCGGCGAGACGAAGTTCACTGTCGGGTTATACGCATCCCTGAAGCCGTAGATGCCCCAGACTTGCGCGCCGAGCTCGCGATAGAGGTGCTTGAGCGCGGCCATGCTCTCCGCGGGGGTGTACGGGAACGAGGCCAGCGCCGCGGTGGGCGCGATCGTGCCGTTGTCGTTCTTCGGCGTGGGGTCGTGGGCCTGGTAGCCGCTGTGATCATCGCACGCGCTCAGCCCCCAGAAGCCCGGCCCGTAGCCCTTGTAGCCGCCGGGGTTCGCCTGGCAGTAGCAATAGTTGATCAGGGCGAGCGCGCGGTTGTTCTCGAAGTAGTTGGTGTAACGATCGGTGATCTGCCGCGGGTCGATGGCCAGGTAGGAGTAGTGGGTGAAGAAGAGTGGGCCGCCGCTGCCCACGCCCACGTCCAGGGTGATGCCGTGGTAGCTGCGCCCGTTGCGATAGTCCTCGCCGTCGCGCGTCTTGCCCCAACTGCGGCGATACTCGCGGGCCCGCTCGTTGTTGCCCGCCCAGCCAGAGAAGTAGAGCGACGCCGGCACAGGGTGGGTGGGCGATGCGATCGCCAGCAGATAGGCGATCATCGTCTCGTTCCAACCGATCAGCGGGTGATCGATGTGCCAGCCGTAGTCGGGCGACCAATGCCAGTAGAGTACAGGGCCGTCGGGCGTGCGGCGGTACCAATCCCACTCGATCCCCTCCCAGAGCTCCGTGACGCCCTGCCGGATTTTGGCCTCCGCCGGGCTATCACGGTCGAAGTACTGCCGCGCCGCGAGCAAGCCCTGGGCCATAAACGCCGTCTCGACCAGATCGCCGCCGTTGTCGTAGCGCCCGAAGAGCGGGATCGTCCGGCCGGTCCGTCCGTCCAGGAAGTGAGGCCAGACGCCGTGGAATCTATCGGCCTGCCTCAGAAACTCAATGATCTGCAGCAGCCGCTCGGCCGCCGCCGCCCGCTCGATGAAGCCGCGCTCGACGCCAGCAAGGATCGCGAGCACGCCGAAGCCCGAGGCCCCGAGGGCCACCAAGTGCTCGTCGCCCGGCACGCACTCGAGCGCCATACCCGCGTTGGGGTGGGCCGCCTCCCAATAGAGCCGCAGGCAGGCCTCCTGCACCATGTCGAGCAGCTCGTCGTCGCTCATCGGCGCGGTGGTCGCCGTCACCTCGGCGGAGACAGGGATGGCCCGCCCGTCGCGGCCCACCGCCTCGACCCGATACCTATGCCGGCCGAAGGTATCGCCCACATAGTGGCTGAAGCGATCGAAGTGGGGGTTCTGAGTGCCGACCGGTTGCAGGGGCGCGTCGCCAGCGGCGCCGAGGATGCGATAGTAGTCCACCGCGGGGTCGTCCAGGGGCTGCCAGCGCAGATCGACGTGGCGCTCGTAGCCGCGGGCGCTGAGCCCTACGTCGCCGCCGGCAGGCGCAACAATGGCCGGCGCGCCATCCTGCAGCTTCACCTCGTCGATGAAGAGCGTGTGGGGCGCGCCGTCGTCGATGCCCTGGCTGAAGATCAGGCCGCGCAGCCTCGTATAGTCGAGCTCACCGGTGGTGGTGCCGAAGGCGGCGAGCGGGATGCGGAGCTGCCGCCACGCGCCGCCCGGCAGGTCGCCGGCGAGCGGGCCGAGCCGCAGCGGACGAGTGCGCCTGCCGCCGGCCAGCGCGATCTGCAGCATCGGCAGATCATCGGCGGCGATCGGCTCGGGGCTGAGCCACCAGAGCGTCAACGTGTCGCCCGCCATGACGAGCTCGCGGCCACGCCAACGCTCTACCCAGAGCTCGGCATGCCAATCGCCGCCCGGCCGCGAGCACCAGGCCAGCCGCAGGCAATTGGGCGGGCTGAGGCACGGCTCCTCGACGACCGGGAGCCTGTCGCCCACCAGCTCCAGCTGGCTCGGGGCGATCGCCGCGCCGCGGCTGGGCTGATAGGACTCGGAGGTCAGGCTGTTATCGAAGATCAGGCGCTGGTAGTAGCTCAAGGACATGGCAGCTCCGGCGTGATGACGGGCGACCACAGACGACCGACGGCCGACGACCGACTACGGACGACCGCCGCGCAATGCACTCTTGTCGCGCGGAATGTAGGGCCGAAGCATTCGCCCGGACAGCGCCCGTACCACACGCACGCCTTGGGCGAATGCTTCGGCCCTACGCGCCTACGGTTTTACACAACGATCTCGACGGCGACGGCGGCGCCGGGCGGGGCCAACGGCAACAACTCGCCCTGGAAAGGGCTGCCATCCATCGATCGGCCGGGCTGCTCGCCAGGCGCCGCGCGGCGAACCAAGATCTCGTAGGTGGCGCCACGGTATTGGCGCTGTAGCCTGAAACGTTCCCAACCCTCCGGCAAGTCGCCGGCCACCCGCAGGCCGCCATCCTCGGCAACCACGCCGAGCACACCCTCGATCATCGCCCGCAAGTTCCAGCCCGCCGAGCCGGTGTACCACGTCCAGCCGCCGCGGCCCGGCAGCGAGGAGAG
>DAOUGF010000688.1:0-7401 GCA_034429295.1 Chloroflexaceae bacterium | reverse complement strand
CCCCGGAAGACGGTCACCCGGCTGAGCAGGCTGCGCTCATCGGCACGGAGCAGGGCCCACGACTGCTCGAAGACGGCCCGTAGGCTGCGGTGGCGGGCAGGGATGTCGCGCAGATCGGTGGCGAGCACGTCGAGATCGCGGCTGATAGCGTCGGCGATCGCGTCGCAGGAGCGCGAGGCGACCAGCGCCGCGGCGAGCTCGATCGCCAGCGGCAGCCCCTCAACCAGCCGGCAGATGCGCGCAACAGCGGCGGGCGGCGCCGTCTCCAGGCGAAAGCTGGGCAGCCCGGCACGGGCGCGCTGCGCGAAGAGCCGTCCGGCGCTCGCCGCCTCGATCGCAGCCGCGTCGGGCTCGGGCGTCTCTGGTGGGAGCTCGAGGCCGCCGACCTCGATGAGCCATTCGGCTTGCAGGTTCAGCCGCTCGCGCGAGGTGACCAGCAGCTGCACCCGCGGCGTCGTTGCGATCAGCACCATGAGCAATTCGGCGAGATCGGGCAGGTGCTCGGCATTATCGAGCACGAGCAGCAGCTCGCGGGCGCCTAGAAAGCTCGTCAGCTGGGCCATCGGGTCGGCCTGACCGCGGAAGGTATAGTGCAGCGCCCCGGCGATGGCCGCCGGCACTTGGTCGAGCGCGCTCAGCGGCGCCAGCGGCACGAAAACGGCGCCGTCGGCGAGCGCGGCGGCCCGCTCGCTGGCCGCCTGCAGCGCCAGGCGCGTCTTGCCGGCCCCGCCCGGCCCGACGAGGGTGAGCAGCCGGCAGGCAGGATCCCGCAGGCGCTCGGCGATGGCCGCCAGCTCACGCTCGCGCCCGACGAACGAGGTGGCCATGAATGGCGCGCGGCGCAGCTCGCCGCGCCGCACCGGGGTGACGCGGGCTTCCCCAGCCGGGGCGAGGCGCCCCTGCCAGATCTGCCGGTAGAGGTCGGTGGTGCGCCGCGCGGGGGCCACGCCCAATTCGGCCTCGAGGGTGCGGCAGAGCTCCTCGTAGTGGGCCAGGGCGGCGGCCCGCTGCCCGCTGCGGGCGTAGAGCAGCATCAGGAGGTAATGGGCCTCCTCGTGGAGCGGCTCCAGGCGCAGGATGGCTTGGGCGTGGGCGATGCCGGCCGCGTGATCCCCGGCGTCGAGCGCCGTCTGGACGAGGGCCTGGTGGGCGCGAACGACGAGGGCCCGCAGGCGCTCCTGCTCGGTCCGGACCCACGCCTCGAAGCCCGCGCCGTCGCGTAGCGCGAAGCCGTGGAGAAAATCGCCGCCGTAATGCGCCAGCGCCGCCTCAAGCCGGCGGGCCTCAGCGGGCGCCAGGGCGGCGCCGGGGCGAGCGCCGCCGAGAGCCGCCTCGGCCGTCCGCTCCAGCTCGGCGCAGTCGAGCCGCACCGGGCCGGCGGGGACGAAGGCTACCGTGTGGCGGCCAATTTCCAGGTAGGCGCCGAGCGCCCGGCGCAGACTGGTGAGCAGCACGCTCAGATTCCCGCGCGCCCTCGCCGCCGGCAGATCGTCCCACAGCAACTCCGCCAGCACATCGCGCTGCTGAGCTTGCCCCGTGCAGGCCAGGTAGACCAGGAGCGCCTCGGCTTTGCGGGATGCGAGCCCGGCGAGCGGCGCCCCGTCCAGGGTGATGCGCAGCCCGCCGAGGGTGATGATCTCGAGTCCCTGGGTCATTGCTTTAACGAAAAGTTAACGTGCCCGGCCAGCCTTTTGAAGAGTCTCTGAAGAGTCGCTCGCTATGCTGACCACAGCCGGTCAACGAGCTCTACGACCTGCTCAGTATAGCCCATCCCACATCGTCAAGGAGGTCCCCGTGTCGAAGCGACTCTCAGCACTGCTCATCGTCCTCACGCTCCTCACGACCTTACTGAGCATCCCCATTCCGGCAGCGGCTCAGGCGCCTGATCCCGCCGAGCAGCGTTCGACCGCAGCGAAGCCAGCAGCGACCGCCTCCGCCGAGCTCCAGGCGGCCATCCCGTGCGACAACTCGCCCTTCGGGCGGGTGCTGACGATCGGCGGCGACCGCGAGATCTACGCCAGCTACTTGGGCGCCTTCGGCACACCCCAGGCCAACCGGGTGCTCTACGACCGGGTTGATCTGAGCGGGCCCGATACCCTGGCCCGCAGCTTCGCCTCAACGGCCAGCGACCCGGCGCTGCAGAACGTGACAGCGCCCGCCGCAGGCACGGCGGCCGACGTCAACGGCGACGGCGCCGTGGAGTTCGTGCAGGTGTTCAACAATAGCTCGGGCCAGCTGAGCACAATAACGTATATGCGCGACGGATCGACGCAGCTGCGACAGTACGATCGGTTCAACCACAGCGAGCTCCAGGCGGCAACCCTGAGCAGGGGCGCCAACACCCGCGACCGCGTCGTCGTGGCGAGCCGCACCTCCACCGGCGCCCTCAGCGTGATCATCATCGACCCACTGGCCGCGGTGATCGATAATATTTTCACCTCCAACACCGAAGGCCGCCAGGGCCTGAGCGAACTGCATCTGGCGGTGGGCGACATGGACAATGACGGCACCCGCGACGAGATCGCTGTGGCTTTCCGCGAGGGCAGCAACGACTCGGTGCAGCTGCTCGTGCTGACGCCGGCGAATGTGCCGCTGAGCGGCTCGGGCGCAAATATGATCCTGAACATGCGCCTGGTTGACTTCAAGCGGCCCGGCGCCGGCGCGCCGCAGCGCCTGGCCCTGGCGATGGGCGACCTGAACGGCGACTACCGCGACGAGCTGATCTACGCCCAGGAGCAGCAGAACAACAACTCGCCCGGCGTCAGCAGCGGCATCGCTACTCGCGCCTTCAGCTTCGACCCGACCAACACGCAGCTGGTTGAGTACTTCTCCCGCAACGAATCGCTGGCGACGAGCCAGCTCGCGCTGGCGGCCGGCGACACCGACCGCGACGGGCGCGACGAACTAGTGCGGGCCTACCGCATCTTCGGCGACGACAGCGGGTTCGTTGTGGAGACATTCGACGCCGAGCAGGGCCAGATGGTGGTGCGCCACAACCACTACCGGGAGTCGAGCGGGCCGCGGGTGAGCTTCGACATGCTCTCGCTGGATGTAGGCGATATGGACCGCGACGGCTTCGAGGATATCGTGGCCGGCATGCGCGACGCCGACAAGCAGCTCAACCTTGTGCGACTGGAGGATTCGGAGCTGCCGATGGCCGGCATCAGCCTGGGCGGGCAGCTGCGCGACGGCAGCGATGGGCGCACGTACCACAGTGGGCTGCTGGTACGCCTGGGCGACTACGACGACGACTCGATCAAGGCCCACTACGAGGCGGCCACCGGCAGCACGCTCGTCTGCGAGCAGGTGATCGAGCCGCAGATCAACGCGGCGGTCTTCACCCCGCCATACTGGGAGGCCATTCAGGGCGACCAGGAGCAGCGCGGCATGATCGGCGAGTCGAGCACGAAGACCAAGAGCGAGGAGAACTCGATCACCACAACGCAGTCCCACAGCGTCTCGGGCTACATCGGCTTCGAGATCGACACGAAGGCGGTGGAGTTCAGCGCCAAGGCGACCGGCGGCTACGAGCGCGCGGCCACGGCTACCCGCAGCGGCGGCTCGATCGAGAGCGAGAGCCTGACAACGGCCCGCTCCAACGTCGAGGGCGACTTCGTGCTGGTGGAGAACGCCATCTACAACTGCTACAGCTACCAGGTACGGCAGACGGGCGTGGCCCTGGACGGGCAGATGCGCTTCTGCGACTACCAGCGCCGCACCGAGGAGAGCCCCTCGCTCGACTCGTGGGACATCGCCAACGGCCCTGCGAGCGCCTCGAAGGCGCGGCAATGGGCGCCCGTGGCCCGCGACTGGGCCAACCTGGCGCTGTTCGTCAGCACGCCCGCTGTGCAGTCGAGCACTGCCGGCAACGCGACGGCCAGCCGTGCTAACGATGGCATCCTCAAGGCTGTGCCGAGCGACACCGCCGTGACGCGCACCAACCACGAGCCCTCGCCGTGGTGGCAGATCGACCTCGATACCGTCCAACCGATCAGCAAGGTGCGGGTCTGGAACCGCAGCAACACCGACTGCGGCAGCGCCGGCTGCCCGCCGCCCCTGGCCGACTTCAACGTCTTCATCTCGAATGTTGACCCGCGCACGATCTCGAACGACCCGAACGTGCTCAAGGCCGATCCGCGGGTGAAGAGCTTCTTCTTCAGCGGGAACGCGGCCGAGATCGCGACGGTGCTGACCCTCGGCGGCGATCTGGAGCCGGTGAAGGGGCGCTTCGTGCGCGTGCAGCTGGCGGGCACGGGTGTGCTCTCGCTCGCCGAGGTGCAGGTCTTCGGCACGAACCACGTGGAACCGCACCGCTACCCGGTGGCGATCCACGACCCCGTCCCCAACGACGGCTACTTCACGGTGAAGCTGTTCGACCCGCGCACCAAGCAGCTCGTGGACCTGGAGACGCGGGGCAACCTGCTCTGGAACGGCACCGCCTCGGGACTCAACGTGCTGAAGACGGCCCGGGTGGGCAATGGCGGCGGCCAGCTAAGCTGGTCGATCGCCAAGGATGTTGGCACCACCAGCGCGACGGCCACCTCGATCGAGAACCTGTACCGGGTTGGTGTGGAGTTCGACTTCGCGGCCGGCGCCTTTGCGAAGGTCACCGCCGGCGTTGGCTACGAGTTCACGACCGGCGTCGGCGAGGAGACGGTGCGCAGCCTGGAGGTGACCAACGGCTTCGAGGTGGGCGGCACGGTGACTGGCTTCCCGACACGAGTGAACAATAAGGTGGTCACCTGGCCGAGCCAGTGCGCCTATGGGTTCCAGCCCTACTACTACGAGATCAGCGAGGCCTCCAGCGCGGGCTACGCCCATCGCTACCTGGTGCTGGACTACGTCGTGCCGGCGCACTCCCTTGACCGGACGGCGAACCTGGAGGCCTGCCAGGAGCAGCGCACCGGCGAGCCGACCTTCGAGAGCAACTTCACGACGGGCGGGCCGGGCAGCATGTTCGTCCTCACCGCCCAAGGGTTCGCGGCCGGCTCGACGGCCCAGATCGACCTGCGCGGTCCCGGTCAGTCGCAGTTCCAGCGGATCGCGACCCTGACGATGGACAGCAACGGGGCCCTGGTCTTCGTGCTGGCCATGCCCGAAGACGCGCAGCCGGGCGACTACCAGGTGCGGCTCACTTCCATCCCGCAGGGGAGCGGGGCGAACCTGTCGCAGGCTCCGGTGGTGCGCGAGCTGACGCTGCGGGTGGAGCGGACCGCCGAGGTGCGCGACGAGCGACCCGCCGGCGCGCCCCTGATCGATGCGCCTACTACGGGCATCCGGATCCTCTTGCCGCTGCTGCGAAGCTAGGGCAAGGTTCGTAGGGAGCTTACAGCCTCAGGCGAGCGCCCTCACCCCGGCCCCTTCTCCTACGTGCGGGAGAGGGGGCCGGGCGCAGATCGATCGGCGGCCCAGAAGCGTCGGCCGCCATCGTTATGTAGAGCCTCAGAGATCTTTCGGTAGGCCCGTAAGGGCCGAAGGCATTCACCCCAAGGCGCTCGTGTGGAAGAGGCGCTGTCCGTGGTGAATGCTTCGGCCGTACGTTCCGAGCGAGAGATGCGGCTCTACTTAGCGAAAATCCAGCTCCAGGCGCTCCTCGCCGCGGGCGATCACATAGTAGCGCTCGCCCACCTCGGCCCGGCAGTAAGGGTTATCGAAGCGCGGGTAGCCGTGGAGTTGCACCTCCTCCCCGGCGACGCGCAGCGGCCCGGTCCAGCCGAACGAGACCTCGCCGAGCGAGGGTGAGCCGTAGCTGACCCGCAGCCCCTCGCAGCGCACCGGCGCGGCGCAGATCGCCTCGACGAAGCGCTCGAAGCTGCCGAACTGCCGCTCATCGCCAAGCTCGCAGATCCAGATGTTGTCGGGCGCCGAGGCCCGCAACTCGATGTCGGGGTAGGCCTCGTGGACGCCCCACTGCGTGGGGTGCTGCGAGTAGAGGGCGAGGTAGCCGCCACCCTTGCGCCCGAAGGTCCAGCCATCGCGCTGCAGCACCTCATCGAAGGCTGCGCGCGGGAAGTAGGCGTGGGAGTAGGGGCGCGGATCGTCGGGCGGCACGTGGTGGATGCAGACCAACACGTTGCGATGTTGGGCGGCCCGCGGCAGCCAGCGGTTCCCGGCCCAGAAGTTGGGGCGCGAGGTGTGCTCGCCGCTCTCGTCGTCGGTGCCGGGGTGGCTCGTGAAGACCATCGCATCGACGTCGAGCATGGCGTGCCAGGGGTGCTGCTGGTAGCCAGGCTTGCCGGGGCGGAAATCCTGGGCGCAGCTCAGCTGGTAGTGGGGCGTGCGGAAGGTGACGAGGTCAACCGCGCTGAGCGCCGTGTTGACCGCTTCGCCGTCGAAGCTACCGCCGGCCGACTCGATCAGGGCGCGGCTCGCCTCGAGCGGGGCATCCACCCCGTTGACGAAGTCGATCAGCCACTGGTCGCCTGCGATCTCGGCGACCCGCAGCGCGGTGGCGCGCACCGCGGGGTGGCGCGAGGTCTGGCAGGCCCAGAAGAACATATTGTCCTCGAGGCTATCGTGGCGCAGGCCATAGCGGGGCGCCTCGGCCACGTCGAGCCCGTGGCGCTCGCGGCAGTAGATCTCCGCCGGGCGCTCGTGGGCGATCGCCTCGATCAGCGGCGGGCAGCGGTAGGCGCTGGTGGCGAACGAGACCAGGGCCAGGTTCGTGCCGACGTGGTAGAGCCCAGGCCCGGTGTAGAGTTGGCCCTGGCCGAAGATCAGCCAGGAGATCGCCGCGGTAGGCTCGCTGCGCCCGCCCTTGATCCAGCGGGCGTAGGTGCGGCCGTGGGTGCTGCCGAGCACGCCATCTTTGCTGTGCAGGGCCATCTCGAACAGCAGCATGTCCACCATCTGGCCCGCCCGCCGCCGCAGGTCGGCGTCCTCCGCGAAGTCGTAGAGGTTGAGCAGCGCCAGCAGATCTTCCTCGAAGTAGCAGTTCGAGAGCCACTCCGAGAAGCCGAAGCGCGCCCGCTGGTCGAGCCACTGGCGGGCCAGCGCGGCGCCGTGGGCCGCGTGCCACGCGCCCGACTTGCCACTGTTCGGCAGCAACTCGTCGCGGAAGAGCTGGCCGGCGAGCAGCTCGCAGCCGTGGAAGAGGATCTGGTGGTTCTCGGTGTGGAAGCACATCCCGCCGATGCCCGGCTGGTCGTACCAGTAGCAGAACTCCCTGGCGGCCCGCTCCAGCGCCTCCCGCATCGCCGGAGCGAGCAGCGGGCTCTCGGAATACTTGTAGAGCAGGCGCAGCACCCCGGCGAGGGCGAAATCGGCGCAGTCGCGCCTGCTGTTGATCAGATCGAGCGTGGCGCCCAGCAGCGCCTCGTCGAGCGGGCCGCGGCCCAGTTCCAGGCACGCGATCTGGTTGAACACCTCGGCGCGGCCGTTGCCGACCGGGCGTTGCGCGGC
>DAOUGF010000687.1:0-2982 GCA_034429295.1 Chloroflexaceae bacterium | reverse complement strand
GCCTGCAAAGGCACGCAGCGCCCAGCTGCCGCCCACCGCGCAGGTGTTGCCTGGCGGGGGCGCGGGGCGGCAGCCCCGCTCACTATAGCTCATGCCCTGGGCTGTGGGCAGGCGTCCCCACTTGACCGGATGCCGCCGATCTACGAAGATCTGGAGGGCCGGCGGCTAGCACGTTCGGCTTTGGCAGAGGAGGCTCCTCGTGACGGGATACGACGTCGTTGTGATTGGCGGGGGCATCAGTGGGCTGAGCGCGGCCTACTGGCTGCGGCGCCGCGGCCTGCAGGTGCTGGTAGTAGAAGCGGCCTCGCGCGTGGGCGGCGCTATGCGCAGCGTCGCCGCCGAAGGCTTCATCCTCGATTGTGGCCCAAACACGGTGGCCAGTAACGATCCGGCGCTCTGGCAGGAGTTCGGGGAGCTGGGCATCGAGGGCGAGCGGATCTCGGCGGACCGGCGGGCCGGGCGACGCTTCATCCTGCTCAACGGCCGCCCCGAGCTGCTCCTCGTCTCGCTGGGCGCCCTGCTCCGCTCGCCGCTGCTCTCGCCCGCCGCCAAGCTGCGCTTGTTGGCGGAGCCCTTCATCCCCCGCACCGCCGCCGCGGACGAGAGTGTGGCGAGCTTCGTCGCCCGCCGCCTCGGCCCTGAGCCCGCCGAGCGCCTGCTGGACCCTTTCATCTCTGGCACCTACGCCGGCGACCCCCGGGCCCTCAGTATGCGCGCGACTTTCCCTGCGCTCTGGGGCGCGGAGCGCCGCGCTGGCAGCCTGCTCGCCGGCCTGCTTACCGCGCCGCGCACGGCTGGCTCGCGCCGGGCGAGGGGCGAGCGACGGCCCCGCAGCGTCCTCTTTAGCTTCAGGGGTGGGATCGAGCGTTGGCCTCAGGCCTACGCCCACGTTCTCGGCCCCGAGCAACTTTGGACCGATGCCCCTGCCACGGCCTTGCGTCCCTCCTTCAGTGGCTGGCAGGTGGACGTGCGGCGCGACGGGGCGACACTCACCGTTGATGCCAACGCGGTCATTCTGGCTACACCGGCCTATGTGAGCGCCGAACTGCTGCAAGGGTTGGATGCCCAGGCCGCCAGCGCCCTGCGGGGCATCCCCTACGCGTCGCTGGCCGTGGTCCATCTCGGCTACGCTCGCGGGCAGGTGGCGCATCCCCTCGACGGCTTCGGGCTGCTCTGCCCCGCCGCCGAGCGGCGACAGATCCTCGGCATCCTCTGGCCGTCCAGCCTCTTCCCGGATCGGGCTCCCGATGAGGCCATTCTCACCGCGACCTTCATCGGCGGCGCGCGAATGCCGCAGCAGACCGCCTTGGGCGATGAGGAGTTGGTGGCGCTCGCCCGCGCCGAGCACGAGGCGCTCCTCGGGGCCAGCGGCCCACCACGCCTGGCCCGCGTCACCCGCTGGCCGCGCGCCATTCCCCAGTATCTTGCCGGGCACCAGGCCCGGCAGCGCGAGCTCGAGCGGCTCGAGGCCAACTGGCCGGGGCTGCACCTTCTCGGCAGCTACCGCGACGGTATCAGTGTGGAGAAGTGTTGGCGGCGCGGTGTGGAGCTGGGGCAGACCCTGGAACCCGGAAGACGCGAGGGGTAACGAGGGGCGCTAGCGCTAAAGGGACGGACCCGGGTAGCTGCTCTCGCGAGAGTGACAGCGGTCGCTCCTTGCTGTGCCTTTTCTATGTGGGCTTTAGTCTGATTGACAGCCCGCATATGGTGTGATACCTTGCACAAGTGCACAGATTTGCATAGATTTGTCACAAAACGCTAAGGTTCTCAGAGGAGGCGTATGAAGCTCCTCCTGGCCGGCCTTGACCACACTACCGCGCCAGTAGCGCTCCGCGAGCGGCTCGCCTTCGGCCAAACCGATATCGCAGCCGCCCTTACCCAGCTGACTCAGCCTCAGGCGGGCCACGCCCCGCTGCTCGACGAGGCGGCGATCCTCTCCACTTGCAATCGAGTGGAGATCCTCGGTGTTGCCCGCGACGACGGTGCAGCCCACGGCCTGACCCATTTTCTGGCCACTTTCCACCAGCTCGATGAGCGGGAGTTCGCCCACCGGCTCTACGTTCACCACGGCATCGCGGCTGCTCATCACCTCTGCGCCACAGCCGCCGGGCTGCGCTCGCTCGTCCTCGGCGAGGCCCAGATCCAGGGCCAGGTGCGCAGCGCCTTCGAGCAGGGCCAGGCGGCAGGCAGCGTCGGCCCTGTGCTGCACCGGCTCTTCCAGCACGCCCTTGCGGCGGGCAAGCGGGCCCGCAGCGAGACAGCTCTTGGCCAGGGTGCAGCCAGCGTCTCCCAAGCCGGCGTGGAGCTAGTCCGCCGTCGCTTGGGCGACCTGCAGGGGCGCACGGTGCTGCTCGTCGGCGGCGGCGAGGTGAGCGAGCTCGCCGCCCGGAATCTGCTCGCCAATGGCGCCGGCCGGCTGATCATCATCAACCGCACGCTGGCCCGTGGCCGCGCCTTGGCCGAGCGCTACGGCGCCGAGGCCTTGGGCTTCGAGGAGCTTCCCGATGCCCTGGCCCGCTGCGACATCCTGATCAGCTCCACCGCGGCGCCCGTGCCGATCATCCACCGGCAGCAGATCGCCACCGCCCTCGAGGCCAAGGCCCGCCGGGGCGACGATCCCGCCATGCTGCTGATCGACTTGGCGGTGCCGCGGGACATTCACCCCGACGTCGCCACGCTCCCCGGCGTCCACCTCTGCACCGTGGACGATCTGCAGGATGCGGTGCGGGCGACCCTTGGCCAGCGGGCGCGGGCCGCCGAGCAGGCCGAGGCGATCGCCCTGGAGGAGGCGCGAGCCTTTGAGACCTGGCTGCTCACCCGGGCGGCCGTGCCCGCGCTGACGATGCTGCGGGAGCGGGCCGAGCAGCTGCGCAACGCCGAGTTGGAGCGGGCCCTGCGCCGCCTCAGCGACCTCTCGCCCGAGCAGCGGGAGGTCATCGACAGTCTCACCCGCAGCATCGTCAACAAGCTGCTCCACCCGCC
>DAOUGF010000686.1:0-21339 GCA_034429295.1 Chloroflexaceae bacterium | reverse complement strand
AGCCCGAGGATCTGGCGGGCGCCGCGATCTTCCTCGCCTCCAGGGCGAGCGACTACGTCCACGGCCACACCCTGGTAGTAGACGGGGGCTGGATGGCGCGGTGAACGCCCCCACGGCGAGCGTTGGGGCGCGCCAGCCTTCAACTGTAGAACTGTAGATGGACGCCGCGCATACAGAGGAGATCCAACCGTGAGCTACTTCACTTCCATCGGCGGTGCGCAGGGCCTCAACCCAGCGCAGGAGAACCCCTGCCGGCTGATCGACTTCGCCCGCCTAGTGCTGCCCGCTGGCGCCAGCTACGAGGGCGAGACGGGCGAGCGAGAGGTGCTGCTGGTGCTGCTGGGCGGCCGTTGCGCCGTCAGCGTCGGCGGGCGAACCTTTGAGCAGGTGGGCCGCCGCCCCAACCCCTTCGCCGGCAAGCCCCACGCCGTCTATCTGCCCCGTGGCAGCCGCTACACCGTCACCGCACAGACCGCGCTGGACGCGGGGCTCTGCTCGGCGCCGTCCGATCTCGACACCGAGCCGTACGTGATCGGTCCCGATGAGGTGACGATCAACAGCGTCGGCGCGGCGAACTTCCGCCGCGAACTGCGCAACATTCTCACCGCCAGCGACCAGCCGGAGCGCCCAGCGCGACGCCTGATCGTGGGCGAGACCTTCGTGCCCTCAGGCAATTGGTCCACCTACCCACCCCACAAGCACGAAGTGGACGATCTGCCCCGCGAGGCGTTCCACGAGGAGCTCTACTACTTCCGCGTCAATCCGCCGGAGGGCTTCGGCATCGCCCGCCACTACAGCCCGGAGCGCGGCTACGACAACAACTACACCGTGCGCGACTCCACCCTACTCATGGCGCCCCACGGCTACCACACCACCTGCTCAGGACCCGGCTATACCAACTACTTCCTCTGGATGCTCGCCGGCGAGCACCGGACGCAGGCGGTCGCCTTCGACCCCGACCTGGCCTGGGTGCAGAAGACCGTGCCGCTGCTGAACGAGCTGGAGAAGTGAGAGGGTAGCGGATGATGGCGGGGGCGTGCCGATAGGCAGAGCAACGTCCATGGGGCGCTGCCGCTCCCGCCTCGGGGCGCTGCCCCACGCCCCTGGCCCCGGCGTCACCGATATGCCTGCTGCGGGGCGCTGCCGCCCCCCGCACCCCGACCCAGGAGGGCCAGCGCGGGCCCTCCTGGACCTCCCGCGCCAGGGGACGATGTCCCCTGGACCCCTAAACCCGACGCCCGCCAGCGCCGACACGCCATCGCTGCATGCCCCTCTGCGCCGAGAGCGGGTAATGCCCGTCATGCCACCATCAGCTGCCATCCAACGAGTAGTGCCAATCCCCGACCACGCTGGCTGGCATGCGCCGGCTTTGGAGTCCAGGGGCGGCGCTTGGGGCACGTGGGTTGTCAGAGGCCAGACGCCCGCCCCCGCCTATTTTGTCGGGGCGGGCGCCAGCCCCCACTCTCGCGAGTGTAGCGAGCGACTAGCGCAAGTCAGGCGGCCTTTTTGGCCTGTCGCTTGGCTCTCTGGCTTTGTGAGGCTCTCGCTGTATGGCCTACCGACTACGAACTACGCTGTACGGGCCCTAGCGCGCGCCGACCGCAGCCGCGAGCTCGCGCTCGACAATGCCGACGATCAGGTCATCGAGGCGCTCGACGGTGTAGGGCTGCTCGCCGGCCTCGAGGGTGGTGCTCTCGCCGGGGGCGCCACCGCTCGCGCCAGGCTGGTAGGTGAGGAAGACGAAGCCGGCCATCGTCTGCTGGGCGAGCTGCCGGAACACATACTCGGCCTGAGGGTCGGTGTTGCTGGCGGCGATCGGGTAGATCTTCACGCCGCGCTCCAACGCCGTGCGCGCACCGTCGAGATAGGTGAACTGGGCCTGCCCCGGCACGTGGGGACCCGCGTCGCCCACGAGGAAGGTGAGGCGCACGGCCGGCTCATCGCTCCAGCCCGCCCGCACCGTCGCCTCGTAGAGCGCCTGGTCCACCGCTTCCGGCGTATCGCCGCCGCCGCCGGCCGCAAGCTGACGCAGTTGGGTGCGGAAGGCGCCGAGGTCGGGCGTGAAGTCGTAGCTGCGGGTCACATAATCGTCGCCGTCGTCGCGGAAAGCCACCAAGCCGTAGCGGATCTGAGGGCGGGGCGTGAAGGCATCGATGCGGCCGGCGATGCTGTCGATCGTCTCCTGGATGCGGCTGAGCTCGTCGCCCATGCTGCCGGTGGTATCGAGCAGGAAGAGCAGATCGAGGCGCAGAGTTGTGTCGATCTCCGCGTCCCGCAGGCCGAGCTCGATGCGCTCGGCAGCCCTGCGCTCGAAGCTGGTTTCGGCGCGGGCCTGGCCATACTCGGCCACGACGCGGAACGAGGCGGCGTTGGCCGTGTCGTAGAGACGGGGCATAAAGAGGGTGGCGCCGCCGCCATAGGTGCGGCCCCTGAAGACGGCACGCTCGCCGTCGTAGACCGTAACGCGAGCGTCGAGCACAGGCCGCTGGCGCTCATCGAGCACGCTGATCAGGTAGCGCTCGCTCACATCAGCGCGACGCACATCGTTGAAGCCGTAGCTCTCAAGGTAGCTCAGGTAGTCGGCGAAGCGAGCGTTATCGTCGATCTCGCCGGCCCGCAGCGAGGCCTCCTGGCCGAGGGGTCGCTCGCGGGCGGGCGAGGCCGCGCCGCCGGCCACATCAGCTGGCGCCATCGTGGCGGCGGGCGCCATGGACGCCTCGGCAGCAGAGGCCGTGTCGCCGGCCGGGGCCGCGCCGTCATCCGCCTCAGCGGCGACATCCGGGACGGGCGCGTCGCTAGGCGACTCGCGTAGATCGGTGGCCGGCGCAGCGGTGGCTATTGACATCTGAGGGGCGGAGGCCGTTGTCGGGGCCGTGGCCGGGGTCGCAGGCGCGCCGCCGCAAGCGGCGAGCAGCGCGAGCAGGGAGAGGAGGGGGAGGAGCCAGAGTTGGGGTCGGCGCGTCATCGGGAACCTCCAGGTGAGGAGCATCTGATAGCGATGCCTGACAGACGCCTCACACAGCTGAGAAGTTCCCGATGACTCGCCCTACTCCTCCCAGAACTGCCGCACCCAACCGCGACGGGCGAGCTCCTCCCGCAGCTCGAGCATCGCCGTGTAGGTGGGCAAAAGGTAGAGTGTGGCGCCAGACGGCAGGGCGGCCAGGGCCTGATCGATGGCACCGCCCAAAGTGGGCTCCACCCGCACCAGATCCTCCGGAACGCCCGCGTACTTCAGGCGCACCGCCATATCTTCCGCCCTGGTGCCGCTGACCGTCACGGCGGCCACGCGTCCGGCGAGCGGCTCGAACTCAGCGTCCCAGAGCCACGAGACGTCGGTGCCGTCGGCGAAGCGATCGTTGATGGCGATCAGGAGGTGGAGGCCATCCGAGGGGGCGGGCGGGTCAGCGGGTGAGGGGTTGGAGGGCTCAGGCTCGGGAGCGCTGGGCCGCTGGGCCGCATTGCTCTCCGGCCCACCCGCCGCGCCCACCAGCATCCGCACCGTCTCGGTGGCGCCCACGGGGTTCTTGATGAGAGCGATCAGCATGGGCGGGCCGCTGGGTCCCGCGCTCACCCGCTCGATGCGCCCGAAGGCGGCGCTGAAGCGCTCCAGGGCGTTGCGGGCCGCCGACGCGGACACGCCAAGGCCGAGGGCCGCCGCCAAGGCCGCGGTGGCGTTCGCCGCGTTGTAGAGGCCCGGCAGCGGCAGATCAACCTCCATCGCGCCGCCTGGGTAGAGCAGATAGAGGCGGCTGCCGGAGGTGCCTTGCAGCTCCAGGCGGGCCAGGCGCACCTGCGGCTCGGGGCGGCCGTGGCCGCAGTTGGGACAACGGTAATGGCCGATATGGGCGTAGAAGGCCAGACTGAACTCGTAGCGCTGGCCGCAGCGCCGGCAGAATTGGGAGTCGGCGATATGGGCGCCGGCGCCGGCTGCGTGGCGGGCGTCGTCGATGCCGTAGTAGGTCACCTTGGCCGCCAGACCGGCGCCCAGATCGGCCACAGCCGGGTCGTCCGCGTTCAGTATCACCTGGGCCTCGGCGGGCAACTCGGCGAGAGCAGTGCGCCAGGTCTCGGCCACGGTGTCCACCTCGCCGTAGCGGTCGAGCTGATCGCGGAAGAGGTTATGGACGAGCACCAATCGCGGGCGGATCTCGGCGAGGGCTTGGGGCAGGGCCGCCTCGTCGGTCTCGAAGAGGCCGAGTGTGGCCCGCGGCCGGCCACGCCAGTCGGCATCGGCCACGACTGTGGCGGTGAGCCCAGCGATCAGGTTGGCGCCGGCGCGATTGTGGAGCACCCGCTCGCCGCCGGCCCGCAGGATCTCAGCGAGCATCCGGCTCGTGGTGGTCTTGCCGTTGGTGCCGGTGAGCAGCACGGCCCCGTGGGGCAGCGCCGCGCTCAGGTCCTGCAGTACACCGGGCGCGAGGCGGCGAGCGACCGTGCCGGGAAGGGTGGTGCCGCCGCCGAGACGGAGCCGCCGCGAGAGGCCGCCGGCAGCCTTGCCGATGGCGATGCTCACCGCACGGCGAGCATCACCAGCAGCCTGGACGAGCTGCGACATCTGGTATCTCCTCTGCTCGGCGAGAGCCGGGCGCATTGTACCCGAAATGCCGCAGCCTATTTCAGCCCGGCCTTCCTGAGTGCAGCCGCAAGCGGGCTCTCGTCGTCATCATCGGCCTGGGTCTCAGTGTCGCTGCTGGTGGCGTAGAGCGACGAGGCCGGCCGCGGCACGGCCGGCTCCTCAGGCTCCTCATCGTCGGCCTCCCAATCGAGGTGCAGGTTCTCGGCGCCGGCGATCGCGATGATATCGTCCACGCTGAAGCGCAGCACATCGATCGTTTCTGGGTCGGGCTCGACATCGAGGCTATCGATCAGGCGCAGCACGGGGAGCGCCTCGGTCACCTCGCTGAGCAGCTCGGGGCGGCGGGGCGGGGGCCTGTCGGAGGCCATCAGCGCGTCCACCTCCTCGGCGCTGGCGGGGATGCCGGTGTCCACCAGCAGGATGGTGATGCGGACGGTGGGGTAGAGCAGCTTCAGGATGGCCCGGGTCTCCTGGAGCTGGGCGACGGCGCGGCGCAGGGCGCTGGCGGTGCGACTGGCCTTGATCTCGAAGACCCAAGCGCTGCGCCCTTCGATCGTGAGCGCGTCGAGCTCGCGGTACTTGATGAAGCCGCGCTTGTTGCGCCGCTCCTCGTACTCGAGGATGCGCCGCTCATCGAGCTCGATCCGCTCGGCGAGCCAGCTGCGCAGGGCGGCCTCAGCTTCGCCGCCGAAGAGATCCCGCTGCCGGGGCGGGCGCATGGCCTTCTGGTTCTTGCGCTGCAGCGCGAAGCTCGCCACATAGGCCCGGTAGTGCTTATCGTCCTCAGTGATCAGGCGGGGGCGGCCGTAGCTTGTCATGTCAATGCAAGATGCACCATGCAAGCTGCATCATGCACCTGTCCTGTGTTGCATGGTGCACCTTGCATGCTACATTCATTGAGTTTTGCCGAGCTCAACGGATCTGCGGTAGGCGGCCCAGATGGCGTCGCTGAGGACGGTGCGCATGCCGCCGCGCTCGAGCTCGGAGATCGCCGCGGCGCTGGTGCCACCCGGCGAGGTGACGGCGTTGCGCAACTGGGCGGGGTGCAGGCCGCTCTGCTGGGCGTAGCGCACCGAGCCGAGCATAGTCTGCAGCACGAGCTCCTCTGCGAGACGACGCGAGAGGCCGAGATGGACGCCGGCGTCGATCATGGCTTCCATCATCAGGAAGAAGTAGGCCGGGCCGGTGCCGTTGATGGCGGTGGCCATGTCGAGATAGTTCTCGTTGTCCACGTACAACTCCCGGCCAAGGGCGCCCAGCACGGTGCGCGCCCATCCCCGCTGCCTCTCGGTCAGCTCGGGGGCGGCCGTCCAAACCGTCATGCCCTCGCCGATCACGGCGGGCGTGTTGGGCATGCTGCGCGCCACGGCCGGGTGGTCGAGAGCCTCGGCGAAGCTGGCGATGGTGGCGCCGGCCACAACCGAGATGGCCAGGTCGTCGTCGCGGAGGGTGCCGCGCAGCTGGGGCAGCACTCGCTTGAGCTGCTGGGGCTTGACGGCGAAGATCACAACCCGGCCCCAATGGGCGGCGGCCGCGTTATCGGCGCTGACTTGGACGCCGTAGCGGGACTGTAGCTCGTGGCGTCGCTCCTCGCGGGGGTGGCTCACAAGGATCTGCTCGGGCGGAATAAGCTCCTGGCGCAGCAGGCCACCGATGATCGCCTCGCCCATGGCGCCGGGGCCGATCACAGAGATTCTTAAGTCGCGCAACATAGGGTTGATCGCTCGCAGATTGGTTAATAAGCCTGCGGGGACGATAGCACGGGCGCTGCGCCCTGTCAATCCGATCGCTTCCGCAGGTTCACCCGGCAGATCGGCATGAACGCGCAGCCCGATGGGCAATCGCGGCTCGGGCGCACAACGAAGGCGCCGCCCCGGCTACCGGCGATGGCTGCGCCGAGCCGCTCCCTGAGCGCTTCCTCGGCCCGCGGTCGCTCGGCCGCCGTAAGGGCCTTGCCGCGCCTGCCGCTGCCGATCATCAGCTGGGCCGCCTGGGCCACCTGCTGCCCCCTGCCACCGATCTGCTCCGCGGCCAGACAGTAGAGCGTGAGCTGCACATCCCAGCCCTCGGTGGTCTCCACGAGCGGCTTCGGCGTCCCGCCGCTCTTGTAGTCCACCAGAGCCAGGCGCCCCTGATCGTCCTGGTCCACCCTGTCGATGCGGCCAACGACGAGCGCCTCGCCGGCGGGCGTCTGCAGGCGCAGGGGTGGCTGGCCGGCGCCCATCCCGAAGCTCGCCTCCACGCCGGCGGGCCGGAATCCCTCCCAGCCACGGGCATCTCGCAGCCAGCGGCGCACCGCCCGCCTGAGGGCGGCCCGCGCCTCGGCCTGCTCCCAAGCCCAGAAGGGGCCAGGCTCGAAGCCGTAGGTCTGTGGGGCGGCTGCCAGCACCTTGTCGGCTGCGGCGTCGAGGGCGGCGAGGATCGGGGCCTCGGAAGAGGCGTCGAAGGGGAGGCCCAAGCGGGCCCAATGCCGCCCGGCCTCGGCGAGGATGGCGTGGAAGAGCTGCCCGCGCCCCGCTTGCTCCAGGGCCGCCTCGGGGTCGCCGCGGGGGCCGATGCGCAGCAGATGGGCCGCCGCGAAGCGGTAGGGGCAGATGGTGTAGTCGTTGATCTGGGTCGCGCTCCAGCGGTGGCCGGGCCCGAAGCGACGCGCCAACTCGGCGCGCACATCCGGGTCTTCGATCAGGCCCTCGTATGGCCCATACGGCCCATGCCCTTCCCGCTGGCGCTCGACTGCAGCCGCGCGACGGACGTGATTGGCGAGGGCGAGCGGCGCATCGGGGGGAAGCGTCGCGAGCTCCGGGTCGTTGGCGGCCAGAGCCACGAGCTGCTCCTGGGCGGAGGCGGCCTCGGCCAGCTCGGGGGCGCTCCCGGCGCGGATCTCTCGTGTGGGGAGCGGCTGCTCGAAGAGGGCGGCGACAGCCCGCAGGTAAGGCGATGATCGCAGCTCGTTGCCGCTCTCATCGAGGCGCGTGTAGGCGAAGGTGAGGCTCTCGCGGGCGCGGGTGACGGCCTCGTAGAAGAGCGAGCGCTCGTCGGCGGGGTCGGCGGGCGGCGGGGCGGCGCCACGCTCGGCCAGTAGCGCCCGCTCCCGCCGGGTGTAGAACGGCGGGGCCGGAAGCGAGGCCGGGAGCTCGCCCTCGGCGGCGCCCAGGATCAGCACGTGGGCGTAGGTGGCGCCCCGGGCCGCGAGGATGGGCAGCACGGCGAGCTTGCCTGGCGCTGGATCCTGGCCGCCGTAGCGTATCTCGTCGAGCGCGGCGGCGAGCTCGGCCAGGAACAGCCCGTACGGCAACGGGCCTTCCTCCAGCAGCCGCGCCGCCCGCTCTCGCTCGGCCAGGGCCCGCCGCAGCAGCGCCCGCTGCTCCAGGGTGAAGGGGAAGCGCTCGGCGACTGCGGGCGGCTCCTCTTCCGCTGCCGGCGGCCCGCCATCGGCTGTGGCGCCGGGATCGTCGAGCCAGCCAAGCAGCCCGCGCACCCACTCCACATACTCGGCTGGCGTCGCCTCAGCCGGAGGTGTCACCCAAGCCATGAAGGCGTCGAGGAGGGCGAGCAACTGGGCAGCCTCGTCGGGCGTAACGGGCGGGCCCGCGAAGGGCCGCTCCTCCGCCTCGATAGGGTCGGGCACAATAGGCGGCTCGGCGGCGAGCTCCGCGAGGGCGGCCCGCAGGCGCGGCAGCCCGTGAGCCACGGACCCGGCCCGCGTGGCCCGATCGAGCAGCAGGGCGGCGGTGGCAAAATCTGGCAGCAGGGGCGTATCGGCGCCGACGATGCTGGTGGGCGTGGAGCCGAGGGCGCGCCAGCACTCGACAAGAGCCCGCCGGGTGGAAGGCCGCGCCGCGGCCGGGCCGGACACAGCGTCGAGCGGCAGCGCGAGGAGTGCGAGCAGGGCGATGATCGGGGGCGCGCTGCCGAGAGGCATGCCCTCGAACACAGCGACCGGCAGCCCGTACTCGGCGGCCACCTCGCGCACCAGCGGCGGGTACTGCTCGCCGCCGCGGTAGAGCAGGGCCACCTCCTCGGGGAGCGCCCCGACCGCGAGCAGGCTGCGGGCGTGGCGCAGGGCCGCCCGCACCTCCCGCTCGCGGTCGGGCGCGGCGATGAGCGCAACGGCGCCGCCGGCATCGAGCATCCTCGGCGCCTCGCCGGCGAAGAGATTGCGCTCGATCTGAGCGAGAGCGGGATGCTTACGGGATGCGCCCGCTGGCCCCAGCAGCTCCACCCGCGCTTGGGGGAAGGCTCCACGCAGATCGTCGAGGGTGCGGATGAAGCGGCGGTGGGCGGGGCGGCCCGCGCCGTCGCCCGTCAGCGTAATCAGGGTGCGGGCGGCGCGGCCGGCGAGGGCGACGAGCAGCCCGAGCTGCAGCGGCGCGAACTGGTCGAAGCCATCAACCACCAGCAACTCCAGGTCGCGGGTGAGCTCAGGGCGCGCCTCCACCAGGCGGCGGGCGCGGACGATCAGCCCGTCCCGATCCACGAGGCCGCGGCGGGCCAGGGCTGCGCCGTAGGCGGCATAGATCGTCGCCAGTTCGCCGTCGTACACGCTCACCCCGGCGCCCGCGAGCTGCGCCGGCGGCAACTCGCAGGCCTGCAGCTCATCGATCAGGCGGAGCGCCTCGGCCACGAAGCCGGCCTTGTGGGCCACGGAGGCGAAGCGGGGGAGGCGCCCGGCGGCGACTAAAGCCCGCAACTCGGCCCGCAGCAGCGCGGCCCGCAGCCGCTCGCTCACCAGCTCGGGCCGCTCGCCGGCCCGGCGCAACAGCACAGTGGCGATCCTCTCGAAGGTGCCAGCCCGCAGGCGGGGCAGCCCGGCGAAGCGTGGCGCCAGGCGAAGCCGGTGGAGGGCACCGGGCAGCAGTAGCAGCGCCCGGCCGCGCCGCGGCGCCGCCAGCGCCTTGAGCGCCGCCTCGGTCTTCCCGGCGGCGGCGGGGGCCAGGAGGATGGTGACGGCGGGCGCGCTCACAGCTGCTCCAGAAAGAGGCGTAGATCCTGCAGGAACGGCCACGGGCTGCGGGCGCGCATCCCGACCAGGGCGTGATCCGTGTCGGGGTAGATCTGCAGCCGGGCCGCCGGGTTGCGCTCGCTGAGCATATGGGCGTTCTGCACGGGGACGACGGTGTCGCGATCGCCGTGGACGAGCAGCAGCGGCGCGGCGATCCGTTCCACCACATCGAGGGGGCGCGGCAGCCGCACCTCACCGAGGCGGAAGCCGAGCAGGGGCGCCACCGGGCGCAGCCAGCTCACCGGGGCCACGTAGCGCACCAGATGGGGGCGTAGGCCGGCCGTGAGCGCATAGTCGCCGGGCGCGCTCACCGTGACAACTCCATCGGGCATGGGGAAGCCCTCGCTGCCCGCCTCGGCTCCCAAGGTAGCCAGGGTGATCAGGGCGCCCATGCTCTCGGCGACCACGACGATCTGCCGGTAGCCCATCTCACGGCCGGCGGCGAGGACAGCCGCCAAGTCGAGGGCCTCGGCGCCGCCGAAGCTGGCGAGGCCACCGCTACGGCCATAGCCGCGCCAATCGAAGGTGAGCACATCGTACGGGCCGGCGAGCTCATTGGCGAGCCAGACGATCCCGATCGCCCGCTGGCTGGCGGCGAAGCCGTGGCAGATGATCACCAGCCGGTCGCGGCCCCGCCGCAGCAGCGTGGCAGCGATGCTCACACCGTCGGCCGTGGTGAGCTCCAGCGGCTCGGCCGGGCCGCTATAGGGCGCCCGCTGCAGATGGGCGATCGGGTTCAACTCGGCCGCCACCCGGCGGACGGCGTAGGGATATTTGCGACGGTGGCTCATGGTCGTGTGCGTTGCCCGCTCTCCATGGTGGTTGTGCTGCTGTGAACCGGAGGCGGGACCAGCGCCGATGTGCCAACCTCCCGAAGCAGCACTGATAGCGACTATACTAGAATAGTATCACGAGCGAGTTGTTGCTGAGGGAGATTTGATGATCGCAGCGCACGAGACCACCGCGGGCGTCCGGCCGACCCTGCTTGCGGTGCTGGCCCACCCCGACGATGAGAGCTTCGGTACGGGCGGCACCCTGGCCCGCTACGCTTGGAGCGGCGTCGATGTCCACCTGATCTGCGCCACAGGCGGCGAGGAGGGCACCGTCGATGAGCGCCACCTGGAGGGCTACAGCTCGATCGGCGAGCGGCGCATGGCCGAGTTGCGCTGCGCCGCCGAGGCACTTGGCCTGAGCAGTGTGACTATGCTCGGCTACCGCGACTCGGGGATGCCGGGCACGCCCGCCAACAACCACCCCGAAGCCCTCGCGGCCCAGCCCCTCGAGGCTGTGGCGGCCCGCGTGACCCACGAGATCCGCAGGCTGCGCCCCCAAGTGGTGATCACCTTCGACCCGATCGGCGGCTACCGCCACCCCGACCATATTGCCTGCCACCGCGCCACTGTTGAGGCGTTCCACGCGGCGGGCGATCCCGAGCGCTTCCCCGGCGGCCCACCGCCCTACACGCCCCAGAAGCTCTACTACCACACCTTCTCCCGCAATCTCCTGCGGTTGATGGTGCGGCTCATGCCGCTCTTCGGGCAGGATCCGCGTCGCTTCGGGCGCAACAAAGACGTGGATATCGCCTCGCTCGCCGAGGTGGAGTTCCCCATCCACGCCCGCATCGACATCCTGCCAGTGCTCCGCGCCCGCGAGGCAGCCAGCGCCTGTCATGCCAGCCAGGGCGGCGGCTCGGCCGGGCCGCTGCGGCTCATGCTCAGCCGCTTCTTCGCCCTGCTCGGCGGCTACGAGACGTTCATGCGCGCCTACCCGCCTGCACCCGACGGCCTGCGCGAGAACGATCTCTTCGCCGGGGTGCAGTGGTGACATGCGCCGTACGAAGGCGTCACTCTGGTATAGCAGATGCGCCGGCGCCTATCGCAGCCGGTTATACCTCGATGTCGGCCACTGAGTCGACGATTCTGGTGGGCCGGTACGGGTACTTCGCCACGTCCTCCCTGCGGGTGACGCCGGTGAGCACGAGGATGGTCTCCAGGCCGGCCTCGATGCCGATCACAATATCGGTGTCCATGCGGTCGCCGACCATCACCGAGTCCTCGGAATGGGCGTTCAGCGTGCGCAGCGCCGTGCGCATGATCAGCGGGTTGGGCTTGCCGATATAGTAGGGCGTAACACCCGTGGCCGCGGAGATGAGCGCCGCGACGGCGCCCGTTGCCGGCACGATCCCGCCCTCGCCTGGCCCGGTGACGTCCGGGTTGGTGGCAATGAAGCGCGCGCCCGCCGCCACGAAGCGCATCGCGTTGGTGATGCGCTCGAAGCTGTAGGAGAGCGTCTCGCCGAGAACCACATAGTCGGGATTCTGGTCGGTCATGATGTAGCCGACCGCGTGGAGCGCCGTGGTGAGGCCAGCCTCGCCGATCACATACGCGCTGCCACCGGGGTGCTGCTGGGCGAGGAACTGGGCGGTGGCCATCGCCGAGGTGTAGATCGCCTCAGTTGGCACATGCAGTCCCATGCGCGAGAGCCGCACCTGGAGATCCCGCTGGGTATAGAGTGAGTTGTTCGTCAGCACGAGGAAGCGCGAACCGGCGGCCTGCAGCCGCTCGATGAACTCGTTAGCGCCGGGGATCACCTGCGAGCCGTAGACGAGCACCCCGTCCATGTCACAGATATAGTTCTTCGGCATAGGGTCTCCTTAAAATTAAGGGTATGCTCACACATCATCCTGGCGCCTACTCTCGCGCCCTCAAGCTGAGAGCTTGAGGGCGCGGCTCAGCGGCGCTGTGGCGCCAACTTTCCGAAGCAGTCGCTGCGCGAAGAGTTCGGCTTTCCAGGACGAGCAACAATGAGGATCCATTCAGCGCCTCCTAAGCGCGAGCGCAGCAAGAGCGTAGCCAGCGACGAGGACGAGCAGGGCCGCGGGCCAACTGCCGCTCGTCTGCAAGGTCAGAATGGCCGCCAGCAGCGGCGCGATGGCGGCGATCAGCGGGCCGGGCCCCTCGATCGTCATCGGCGCCGGCACTTCCGGCCGCCCCTCCGGCGCCAACTCGCCGTAGACCGCCTCATCGTGGGGCGCCTCGCCCTCGCCGCGGAAGACCTCATCGGGCAGGGGCGCACCCGGCACCGGCCGCTCGCGAGCCTCGGCCAGGTAGGCCGCCCGCCAGTCGTAGCCGGCGCGGCCGCCATCCTTCTTGGCCTCGAACAGCTGGTACGCCGCCCGCTGCAGGTAGGCCGGGTGGCCCGCGCTGAGGACCGCGAGCTCCCGCAGCTCGCTCCCGCTAAAGGCGACGCCGCTCTCGTCGAGGTAAGCCTCCGTCAGCAGGCGCACCTCGGAGGCAGCCAGCGCGCCGAGGCGCACGCCGGCGAACGGCTCGCTCAGCGGCGGCGGCGTTGCGCCCGCGGCCACCACCAGCATCAGGTCGAAGATCCCTGGCCCGCGGGGCGAATCGCCGTCGGGGTCGATCGGTACGCTGCGCCGCGCCAGGCGAGCCAGCCGCTCAACCAACTCGGTGCCCCAGCCCGCGGCGATCGCCGCGCCAACCTCGTCGAGGCAGAGCAACACCGTGCGCCCGAAGCGCGTCAGGCCCGTCTCCAGCTCGGCCACTCCATCGCCGTGCCCGCCAAGCTCGCGGATCACTAGCCGGTAGGCCGTGGCCGCATCCGGCAGCACCGACAGGTCCAGGTAGAAGGCCGCGAGGTCGGGCAGCTCGAGCACGCTGGCCGCCGATTGGGCCACATGGGTGAGGAGCGACGATTTGCCGCTGCCGGGCACACCCGTCACCATCACCGGGCGGCGCCCCTCCAGCCGCTCGAACACCATGCCCACCTCACGCCAGCGGCCGGTGAAGCGGGAAGGGTCAGTGATTCTGCTGCGCTCGGTGAACGGGTTCACTGCAGGTGCCAGCGCTCAATATTCCACAGGTAGACGGGCGTGCTCAGGTTGATCGGGCCGTCGAGGCTGGTGAGGCGCCCGCTGAGCGCCACGGGGATGCGGTCGGCCCAGAGGTAGAGGTACGGAAGCTCCTCGGCGACACGAGCTTGGGCCTGGGTGATCGCGGCGACCCGCGCATCGAGGTTGTAGAGCTGGCGGGCGGCCTGGGCCTGGTTATCGTAGGCGGCATCGCTAAAGCCGACAAAGTTGCGGGTCGAGCGACCGTCGGCCTCGCCCTGGATGAGCTGGCTGGAGTGGAAGAGCGCGAAGTCGTCGGGGTCGTAGTAGACCACATCAGCGTAATCGGGGTCGCCCGCGCCGTTGCTCCAGCTGCCTAGCAGCAAATCGAAGTCGAAGGGCGGGGCGTAGCGAGCAAGCAGCACGGTCTCGAAGTCCGCCGGCACCACCTCGATCTGGATGCCAACGGCCGCGGCAGCCTCGGCGATGCGCCTCGCGGCTAGCACGCGCCGCTCGTCGTCGCCGCGCACATACAGGCTCGCGGCGAGACTCACGCCCTCCCGCTGGCGGATCGTCGCGCCCTCCGGCAGCGTCCAGCCGGCCTCATCGAGCAGCGCGCGGGCGCCGTCTAGATCGGGGCCGCCGGTGGGGGGTGGCGTCAGGTCGGCCCAGGAGCCGGGGAGAGCACTCGAGCCGATCGGGATGCCCTGGCCGGCGGTGGTCGATTCCACGAGGCGCGGCAGGTCGATGGCGAGGGCCAGGGCGCGACGGACGCGCAGATCAGCGAAGGGACGGCCCTCCCGCAGGTTAAAGCCGAGGAAATAGAAGCCGTTCTCCGGGTAGGCGCCCAGGAAGATGCCCGGCGTCGTCGCGGCGATCTCGCCTTGGGAGCCACGGCAACTCGGCGAGCATCAACTCGCCCTTAGCAAGGGCCTGGGCCGTCACCTCCGGATCGGGGGCAACCACAAAGGCCACCCGGTCGAGCAGCGGGGCGCCCCCGTGGTAGCCCTCGAAGCGCTCCAGCACGATCGATTGGCCGGGCTGGCGCTCCGCGAACATGAAGGGCCCGCTGCCCACCGGCACATCCCAGAAGTTCAGCGTGCTGATGTCGCGGTCGGCGAGCAGGTGGCGGGGCAGGATGGGCACCGCCAGGGCCGAGAGCAGCGGCGCGTAGCGGCTGGTGAGGGTGAGCACCACCGTGGTGCTGGTGGGCGCGGTGGCCGCCTCGATGTAGCGCAGATCGGCCAGCAGGGCTGTGCTGGTGAGCGGCAGACTGCGGAGCCGCTCCAGAGTGAAGAGCACATCGGCGGCGCCGAGAGGCGCGCCGTCGTGCCAGGTGAGGCCGCTGCGCAGCGTGAAGGTGAGCGTGCGCCCGTCGGCAGTGGTCTCCCACTCCTCCGCCAGATCGGGCACAGGGCGCAGCTGCGGGTCGAGGCGCATCAGGCCGCTGTAGAGCAGATCGCTCAGCTGCTCCTCGCCCCGCGAGCGGGGCTGCCAGGGCCGCAACTCCTCCACATCGGCGGCCAGGCGCACCGTGAGGTTACCGCCGCGGGGCAGGGGCGTGGCCGTAGGCGGCTCGGCGGTGGCCTCCGCCGCCGGCTCGTCGCTGGCCGCGGGGGAGGCGGAAAACGTCGGGTCGCCAGGGGTCGGCCCGCCCCCGGCCAAGCTGCATCCGGCGAGCAGCGCGAGGGCGACGAGGGCAGTCGCGAGGCTAGTCCAGAAGAGGCTGCGCGTGGGTAGAAAGCTCATGGCCGGCATTATAGCTGAACTGCCGGGATGGCCGTGGTATAGTTGTTGTATTCACGGCTAGCTGAGGAACAGCTTATGAATATCCCTACGATTGAGCAGGAGCTCGACCGGTACGCCGATGTGATCGTGCAAGTCGGGCTGAATCTGCAGGCTGGGCAGCGCCTGCTGATTCGAGCCGACGTGCAGACGGCGCCGCTGGTGCGGGCCGTCGCCCGCGCCGCCTACAGCATCGGCTCGCCCTTCGTTGATGTGATCTGGAGCGACGAGCAGCTCTCCCTCGTGCGCGTGCGCCACGCCCCCCGCGACTCCTTCGAGGAGCTCTCGGCCTGGTTGCCCGCGGCGACCGTCGACTACCTGCAGGAGGGCGCGGCCCTGCTCTCGATCCGCGGCGATACGCCGGGGCTGCTCAGCGGCCAGGACCCTGATGCCGTGGGCACGATGATGCGGGCCAATGCAAAGGCCAGCGTGCGGGTGAGCGAACTGGTGCAGCGCAACGCCTCGGCTTGGGCTGTGGTGGCCTACCCTACCCCCGGCTGGGCCGCCCAGGTCTTCCCCGATCTGCCGGCCGACGAGGCATTGGCGCGGCTCTGGGGCGCGATCGCGGCGGCCTGCCGGCTCGACGCGCCCGACCCGGTGGCGGCGTGGCAGGCCCATCTGCGGGAGCTCAACGCCCGCTGCGCCTACATGAACGCCAAGGCCTACAGCGCCCTCCGCTACCGCGGTCCCGGCACCGACTTCACCCTCGGCCTGCCGGCGGGCCACATCTGGGTCGGCGGCGACTCGGTGAGCGAGCGGGGCCAGCGCTTCGTGGCCAACCTGCCCACCGAGGAGATCTTCACCCTGCCCCACCGCGCTCGCGCCGACGGCGTGCTACGGGCCAGCCGGCCGCTCAACTACGCCGGCACCCTGATCACCGACTTCTCCATCGCCTTCGAGGGCGGGCGGGCCACGAAGGTGGAGGCTGCCACCGGGCAGGCGGTGCTGCAGCAGGCGATCGAGACCGACGAGGGCGCCGCCCGCCTCGGCGAGGTGGCCCTGGTACCCGACAGCTCGCCGATCTCCCGTAGCGGCATCCTCTTCGCCAACACACTCTTCGACGAGAACGCTGCCGCCCATCTGGCCCTCGGCAATGCCTACCGCTTCTGCATCGCCGACGGCGCCACTATGAGCGACGAGGAGTTTGTGGCCGCCGGCGGGAACATCAGCGCCACCCATCTCGACTTTATGATCGGCTCAGCCGTGCTGCAGATCGATGGCCTGCGGGCCGACGGGGAGGCCGAGCCGGTGATGCGCGACGGCGAGTGGGCCTTCACCAGCTGATGAGAATCCTCTCACAGATCGAGGGTGGCGCCCGCAAGCGAGGCGGTGGTATGCTCGTTATGCTACAATGAAGCGGAAGCACTTAGGTGACGCGCAGGAGAGGCTTATGACCGCACAGCGAAACGAGGAGTCAGCCCAGGGCGCTCTCTGGGAAGCCCTCAAACCCCTTGGCGCGCCGCAGTCCTTCCGCCGCCACCGCACGATCTACACCCCGGGACAGCCCGCCCAGACGCTTTACCTGCTGCAATCGGGCCAGGTGAGCCTCCAGATGGTCTCAAGCGAGGGGCGGGTGCTCACCGTGAAAGTGGTGGAGCCGGGCCAACTCTTCGGCCTCAGCGCCCTCGACGGCGGCGAGCGCTACGACACCTACGCCGAGGCGCTCAAGCCGGTGCGCCTGCTGGCTGTGCCCGCCTCCGCCGTCTTCGCGACCCTGCGATCCAAGCCGGCCCTGGGAAGCGCCCTGATCGAGCTGCTCGGCCAGCATCGCCTCACCGTCAGTCGCCGCCTCGACGAGGTGGCGTTTAAGTCGGTGCCGGCCCGCCTCGCCTCCGTGTTGCTCGAGATGTCGGAGGATCATCCCCAGGGGCCCAAGCCGGAGCAGCGCCTCCCCCGCCGCACCCACCAGCAGCTCGCCGAGATGATCAACGCCTACCGCGAGACGGTCACCAAGGTGATCAACCAGTTCCGCGACGCGCGGCTGCTCGACATCGACCACTCCGGCATCACCCTGCTCAACCCCTCGCGGCTCAGGGAGCTCTCACAGAGCTAGCTTCCTATAGTTGTGGTCTGCACATTACAGCCACTAAGCCGCCCCCCAAGCTTTGAGCTTGGGGGGCGGCTTATTGTGCAATCTTCGAGCTTGGCAAATACCCGCCGCCCCCTAGCTTTGAGCTTGGCAGACACCCGCCGCCCCCTAGCTTTGAGCTAGGGGCGGCTTATTGGGGACGGCCGTAATAACCAACCCTGATGCAGGAGCGCTACCGCCGCCTGAGCAGCCACACCCCCGCGGCGATCAGCAGAGCCGGGAAGAGCATCGAGCTGAGGCCGGGCACGATCATCTGCAGGGCGATAAAGACACCGAGGCCAAGCAGGATGTAGCCGAGGATCTTGCTGCCCTGGCCGTTCTGGGCGGCGGAGGTGCCCTGCTGGCCCAGGTTGTTGATCGGGATCTCCTGCTCCGGCGCGCCGGTGCTCGGGTCGATCCTGATGCGCTGCGTCTCGCCGGTGGCCACGAAGACCTGGCCGGGCGCCTGGCCAGCCGGCTCGGCCGGATCGCGGGGCATGATCAGCCAGAGCAGCGGGTAGATCAGCAGGCCGGGGCCGCTGAAGGCGAGCAGGACAAAGACCAGGCGGACGAGCACCGGGTCGGTATTGAGGTAGCGGGCGATGCCGGCCGCCACGCCGGCAATCATCGCATCGGTTCGGCTGCGGGTGAGCCGCGGCGCAGTGTTCATCGAGGGCTCCTTCCGTAGAGTGCCTGTCGGCTTCCTGGCGGTATGACGGAGGCCCGCCGCGAAAAGTTGCGCCCGATGTACCCTCCAACAATGGCAGAACGGTACGCCACGGGACCACGCGCAGCTTGCGCGCTGGCGGGCGGGACACCCGCGCCCCAAGGAAGCTACCAGTAATGCTCCCGGTTCTCGCGGTAGAAGGCCAGCGTCCTGGCGAGGCCCTCGCGGAGCCGCACCTGGGGCGACCAGCCTAAGCGACCCTGGATGAGCCGGTAGTCGCCGTAGTAGTCGCCGATATCGATCGGCTTACGGTCGGCGGGGTAGGGGACGATCTCGTAACTGCCGTGGCCAGCGATCTCGATCAGCAGGGCGGCCAGATCCCGCAGATTGATCGTCTCGTCGCTGCCAAGGTTGAAGATCTGGCCGTAGGCCCCCGGCTCCATCGCAGCGAGCAGCATCGCCTCCACGCAATCATCCACATAGGTGAAGTCGCGGATCTGCAGGCCGTCGCCCCAGACCTGCACCGGCTCACCATCGATCACCTGCTTGATCCAGACGCCCAGGAAGGTCTGCCGGGCGTCCTTCACCCGCATGCGGGGGCCGTAGGTGTTGGTGAGGCGCAAGGCGCTGGCGCGGATGCCGTAGACGTTGTTGTAGAGGATGTGGTACCACTCGCCGGCCATCTTGTTCACCCCGTTCACATCGGTGGGGTGCAGCAAGTGACGCTCATCGACCGGCAGATAGTCGGGCTTGCCGTAGATCTGGCGGGTGGAGGCGTAGACCACCCTGATGGAGGTGTTGTACTTGCGGCAGGACTCGAGGATCGAGAGCTGGGATCGGCAGTTGATCTCCAGATCGGTGTAGGGGTCCCGCATCGAGTCCATGTGGCTAGTCTGGCCGGCCAGGTTGAAGAGGTAATCCTGGCCCTGCACCAGATAGTTCATGGAATGCTCGTCGCGCACGTCGGCGATATTGAGGCGCACGCGACCCTCGAGTCCGCTGAGGTTACGCAGGTTGCCGCCGTACTCGGGGATGAGCGAGTCAACGATCGTGAGCTCGGCGCCGAGCCCTGCCAGGCGATGGGCAAGGGTGGAGCCGATGAAGCCGGCGCCGCCGGTGATCAGGACGCGGCTGCCGTCGAATGCGGATCTGAAGGCTTGGGTGCGATCCATAGGCTAGGCTAGACCTTCACGCCCGCCCGCCGCCTGGCGATCTGCGCCATATGCTCGCGCCGCACCACGAGCTTCCACCAGAGTTGGATGAGCTGCACGCCGGTGCGCCAGATCCGCGGGAAGTTAAAAAACTGGCTCCGGCCGTAGGTGCGGTGGTAGTGGTGCACCGGCACCTCGGCGAAGATGTAGCCGGCGTCCTGCAGCTTCTTCACAAGCTCCAGGCAGATCGTGCCGCTGTCCGACTCGAGATCGATCACGTCGAAGACCTCGCGGCGGATCAGGCGGAAGTCGCAATCCACATCGCGCAGCTTGAAGCCGAAGAGAAACTTCACCGTGTGGTGATAGATGCGGCCGATGATCTTGCGGTGGAGCGGGTCGCCCCGGTCGATCTTCCAGCCGTTGACGATCGCCACATCGTCGCGCAGAGCCGGCAGCAGTTGCTTGAGCTCCCGCGGGTCGTATTGGGCGTCGCCGTCGGTGTAGAAGATCAGATCCTTGGAGGCGTTGGCGAAGCCCACCCGCAGCGCGCCGCCGTAGCCGAGGGCCTCGCGGTAGCTGAAGACCCGCAGGCGGGGATAGTGCTCGGCGAGCGACTCGAGCACCTCGACGGTGTAGTCGGTGCTGCCGTTCTCGACGACGATCACCTCGTAGTCGTCGGTGAGCTCCTCGAGGGTCTCGATCACAGCTACGACCAGACTCCCGATCGTGCCGGCGTCGTTACAGGCTGGGAAGAAGGCAGTGATGCTCGGCCGGTTCGCCATCGCACAGTTCCTTCGCAGTGGTTTGCCGCATTCAGGCGGGGATTATACCATACGGCGCTTACGGGAGTATGCTATGATTGGCCCCGTGAGGGCCTGAGCAAACGAGGAGGCTCCTGTGTGGCTGTGGTACTTGCTGACGATCGCAGTGGTGCTGTTTGAGCTCTGGTACGCCGTAGCATTCCTCAATGCCTACGCCCAGACGCGCGAACGCCTGATGCTGCTGATGGTAGGGCAGGCGCTGTTGATGCTGGCGGCCTTCGCCTACCTCGGCCTATCCATCCTCAACGGCTGGCAAGCCAACGGTTTGATCGTGGCGGGCCTCCTGGTAGGCGCGCTGCTGCTCTCCTTTCTCTGGCGCCGCCACCCCGCGGGGCTAGCTCAGTCGCTCAAGAGTTACCCTCGCGGCACCCTCGATGTGCTCGCCTTCAGGCGTCCTGCGATCGACCTGAAGCGACGGGTCCGCACGAAGTAAGCGTAGTTGTACTGTTTCATCACCCTGGCACATTCTGGCGCCCGCATAAAGGAGCAGCCATGTTTATCCTCGGCTCGCTGATCGCCGCGGCCGCCGCGATCGTCTTCGCGGTAGTGGGCCTGCTCACCCTCTGGGGCGGCGCCGAGACGCTCAGCCGCGAGCTTCCGCCCGACTTCATCCGCTCGGCGACCTCCGGCGCCAGGCGCGCCGGCACCTTGCTCCTCGTCGGCCTGCCGATCGGGATCGTCGCCCTCTTCGCCCTCCTCGCCGCTTGGCGCATCGCCGCGGTGGCCATCGGGCTAGGGTAGGGCCAGCCGCTCGAACTCGCCACCAACCCCTGACCAGGGATGAAGGCCAGGCTTCGGGCAGCCAATCATTGGCCCCGGCGCACAAGCTGTTTGCCCGCGCCACCCTAGCGGGCCGCCGGGCCGACCGTGGTATGATGACGCGGGATCACCACATCGCAGCGCGGTAAACGCCCTGCTTGGGCGTCTGCCGGGGCGGCCTGCAGAGGAGGATGATATGCCCAAGATCGCTCGCCCCGTCGTCCTGGCGATCATGGATGGTTGGGGCCTGACAGAGCCCGGGCCCGGCAACGCCGTGGCTCTGGCCAATACACCGAACGTCGATCGCTGGAGCGCCGACTACCCCTTCACCACCCTCGCGGCATCCGGCCTCGATGTAGGCCTCCCGGAGGGCCAGATCGGCAACTCAGAGGTCGGCCACCTGAATATCGGCGCCGGCTTTGTGGTCTACCAGGAGCTCACCCGGATCAGCAAGGCCATCAGCGACGGCGACTTCTTCTCCAACCCCACGCTGATCGGCGCGATCGATCACGCCAGGAGCAGCGGCGGCAATCTCCACCTCATGGGCCTCTTCGGCCCTGGCGGCGTCCACGCCCACGAGGATCACCTCCACGGCCTGCTCGAGCTCGCCCGCCGCCAAGCGTTCGACAGGGTGTACCTGCACCTCTTCCTCGACGGCCGCGA
>DAOUGF010000685.1:0-1714 GCA_034429295.1 Chloroflexaceae bacterium | reverse complement strand
CGCCCGAGGCGCTGCAGGTCGTCGAGCAGGGCGGCGTAGCGCTCCTGGTCGAGCTTGCGCGGCGCTACGCGCAGGGCGGCGCGAAGCTCCTCGACGCCGCCATCGGGCCAGCGGGTGAGCAGCCGCACGTTGTAGGCGCCGGCCGCGCCGGGGGCGAGCCACCGCCAGCGCCACGCCGGATCGCCGGGCCTCAGGAAGGGCTCAAGGACGGCGCCCCCCACCTCCAACTCCAAGGTGGCGCCCCGGGGCGGAGTAGCGCTCAGCTCCGCCCACTGGCCCTCCAGCAGCTCAGCCTCGCTCTCAAGCGGGCGCCCGTCGAGGAGGAGCATGCTCATCTCCCCTCAGCCCGGCGCTTCTCGGCGCTCACTTCTCGCTCTCCCCTTCGGGGTGCGGCGTAGCCCGACCAACGGCATCGCCCGCGGCTGCGTCCGTTGCCGGCGTGGGCTCGCCGCTCTTCCTCAGGTTTGCCAGGTAATCGTCCCGCAGCTGCGCGAGGAGCTGCTCGCGCCGCTCGTAGAGCCGCTTCAGCGGCCGGGGCGGGGCGCTGGCCAGGGCATAGGCCGCGAGGATGGGCAGGGCGATCGTGCTATCGGTGTAGCAGACCACCGTGCCGGGCAGCTGCTCCGGGTCAACCTTGCCCCAGGTCATCGCTTCGGAGGGCGTGGCGCCGGAGAGGCCGCCGGTGTCGGGGCGGGCGTCGGTAAACTGGATGAAGTAGTCGTGGCCCTTCTCGTCGAGGCCGAGCACCTCCTGGATCTGGGGCTCGGTCTGCAGGATGAAATTCTTGGGCGAACCGCCGCCGGCGATCACCACGGCGCTCTCGCCGCCGGAGCGCTTGGCGTCGTAGACAATCGCCGTGGTCTCATTCACATCCTGCTCCACATCGAAACGACACTGGTTGCCCTCCAGGGCCAGGGCGGCCACGTTCATGCCCAGGGTGCTGTCGCCGGGACTGGAGGTGTAGATCGGCACGGCGGCCTCGTAGGCGGCGGTGAGGATGCTCACGTAGCCGCTGCCGAGTGCCCGCTCGCGGGCCTGGGTGTAACGACCGAGCTTGTAGTGCAGCTCGGCGGTGCCCATTGGCTTCTGGAACTCCTCGCCCCGCAGACACTCGCGCACGAAGGCGTCGCTCTCCAGCAGCACATCCTGGTGGAAGAGGATATCGTAGATGCGGATGATCTTATTCTCCCGCAGCTCGACGTCGTTGGTGAAGGGCGTGGAGCCGAAGAGCTCAAAGCCCAGCGAGCGGTGCATGTCGTGGTAGAGGTTGGCGCCGGTGCTGACGATCCAGTCCACCATGCCGGCGCGAATCAGCGGCACGATCGCGGCGGTGCCGAGACCGGTGGGCGTAAGGGCGCCGGAGAGAGTGAGGCCGACGGTCACCCCCGGCTGGGCGATCTTACGGGCGAAGAGCTGGCAGGCCTCCCGCAGGCGGGCGCCGTTGTAAGCGTACAGATGCTTGTCCACCAGCTCGCGCACGCTCAGGTCGCCGCTGATCGGCGTCGGATCGAGTTTCACTCCATATGTCATTGCACATGCCTCCTGTTAAGAGCCAAGGGCGCCCGACCAGACGTTAGGCGGGCCGAGGTGCCCGCACCTACGGTTTCGCCCTTTCGCGCGCTTCTTAAGCGCTGCGCGCCACTTCGTTCCGCGTCTTCCCTTAAGCGCTGCGCGCCACTTCGTAACGAAGCTTCGAACCTTCGTTTCGCGTTTT
>DAOUGF010000684.1:0-1821 GCA_034429295.1 Chloroflexaceae bacterium | reverse complement strand
TGAAGGCCACCACGATGCCGGGCAGCGCCGCATGAGACATCGCGTCGCCGAGGAGGGCCTGCCGCCGCAGCACGGCGAAGCAGCCGAGCACGCCGCTCACGATGCCGAGCAGGGCTGAGCCGAGGGCGACGGTGCGCAGGGTGTAGTCGGTAAAGAGTTCCATAGATCTATCTTGAAGCACACCAGGATGCTTGTGCGCAGCCTGATTCCTTGCTGTTCTAACGAGGGGCGGCCACGATGGGCCGCCCGTACAGCTCCATCGCAGCTGGCGCTGTCTAGTCGGCCGCGGCGCCCTCCGTGCCCTGCACCCTGATGCCGGCGTCCTGTCCGTGGCCGAGGAAAGCGATGCGGCCGCCGTAGGTGGCCCGCAGGTTGGCCTCGGTGAAGGCTTCGCTCACCGGGCCGCTGGCGATGCGGCGCACATTGATCAGCGCGACCCAATCGAAATACTCGGTCACCGTCTGCAGATCATGGTGCACCACCACCACCGTCTTGCCCTGGGCCCGCAAATCCCGCAGTAGGGCGACGATCGCCCGCTCCGTGACCGCGTCGACGCCCTGGAACGGCTCGTCCATGAAGTAGATCTGGGCGTCCTGCACCAGGGCGCGGGCGAGGAAGACCCGCTGCTGCTGCCCGCCGGAGAGCTGGCTGATCTGCCGGCCGGCGAAGTCGGCCATGCGCACCTTCTCGAGCGCCTCCATAGCCAATTCGCGCTCGCGGCGGCCGGGGCGTCTGAGCCAGCCGAGGCTCGCGTAGCGGCCCATCATCACCACGTCGAGCACGCTGGTAGGGAAATCCCAATCTACGCTACCGCGTTGGGGCACATAGCCAACCAGGCGACGCTGCTCGGCGTAGGGCCGCCCGAAGATCAGCGTCTGGCCGGCGGCCGGGCGCACGAGGCCCAGCGTCGCCTTGATCAGCGTGGTCTTGCCGGCGCCGTTCGGGCCGACGATCGCCATCAGCGTGCCCTGCGGCACCGTCAGATCGATGTCCCACAGCACGGGCTTGTCGCGGTAGGCCACGGTGAGGTCGGTGATCTCAAGTGCGTTTTGCATTTCAAGCTCTCTCTGTGTGGATTTGGTGAAGGTGACAAGATGACATCCTGACGGTGCCGATAGGTGTCACTTTGTCACCCCATCACCCCGCGAGGGCGGCGACGATCGTGTCGATATTGCTGCGCATCATGCCGATATAGGTGCCGGCGGCGCTGTCGGGGGCGCCGAGGGCGTCGGAGTAGAGCTGGCCGCCAACCTTCACCTCCATGCCGGCGGCGCGTACGGCCGCTTGGACAGCCTCGATCGTGCGGGGCGAGATCGTGCTCTCCACAAAGATCGCAGGCACCTGTCGCTCGATCACGATCTGCGCCAGGGCCTGGATGTCGGCTGTGCTGGCCTCGGTTGCGGTGCTGATGCCCTGCACCGCCTCGACATCGAAGCCGTAGGCGCGACCGAAGTAGTTGAAGGCGTCGTGGGCCGTGACGATCACGCGCCGCTCGGGGGGGAGGCTGTTGGCCTGGGCCTTGATATAGCTGTCGAGCTCGTCGAGCTGGTTGAGGTAGGCCTGCGCATTGGTGGTGTAGCTCTCAGCGTTGGCCGGATCAACCTCCACCATGGTGTCGCGGATCGCCTCGACGACCCCCTTCCAGAGCTGCACATCGTTCCAGACGTGGGGGTCGTGAGGGTAGCCGGCCTCGGGCTGCCAACTGAGCAGCCGCGCCTCATCGAGCGTATCGCCAAGGGCGACCACCCGGGTTGCGCTGCGCTCGCCGATCTGCTCCAGCACCCGCTCGAGCTGCGCCTCCAGATGGAGGCCGTTGTAGAA
>DAOUGF010000683.1:0-5847 GCA_034429295.1 Chloroflexaceae bacterium | reverse complement strand
AACAGCCGGAACTATACGGAACCATAGAAATCACTCGGGATGGGCCTGAAGGGGCGGCCACGACTGGCCGCCCTCTTGGGGAAGTAATGAGGCGGCGGAGCATCAGGCGCCACGCTTGCCATCCCCGACAGGACATGAGCAAAGTCGGGAAGGGGGCTGGCGCCCCGCGCCCCCACACCCCCAGCGGCGAGGGGGTGGACGCCCGCCCCCTCGCCACTCCCCCGCGCACGCGGGATTGCGGTACAATTGGGCAATCCTCCTCCGTGAAAGGGCATCTCCCGTGCGCAAAGTACTCTACCTTCTCGGCGAGTTGACCGACGCCGACGCCGATTGGCTTGTCGCCAACGGCGAGCGCCGCGCTGTCCCGGCCGGCGCCTCGATCATTGAGGAAGGGCGCCCTGGCCAAGCCCTCTTCATTGTCCTCGACGGCACCCTCACGGCTAGCGTCGCCGCCCTCGGCGACCAGGAGGTCGAGCGCCTCGTCTGCGGGGCCGTCGCCGGCGAGATGTCTTTCGTTGACGGCCGCCCCCCCTCGGCCACCGTCAGGGCCAGCGAACCCGCCCTGCTCCTCGCCATCCCGCAGCAACTGCTCGCCGCCAAGCTCCAAGCCGATCAGGGCTTTGCCGCCCGCTTCTACAAGGCGATCGCCATGTTCCTCTCCGATCGCCTGCGCGGCAAGATCGAGATGCTCGGCGACGGGCCCGCCCGCCTCGACACGAACACGCTTGAGGCCGACGAGCTCGACCCTCACCAACTCGACAGCCTGTACCTCGCGGGCCAGCGCTTCGAGCGCATGCTCCGCCAGCTCGCGGATGGGTAGGAGCAGCATCGCGTGGAGCGACAGATCTTCCGCAAGGCCGCGCTCGACCGGCTCAGCTCGCCCGATCAGATCGACCAGCTCCTCCAGGTCGCCCGCCCTCCGGGCCGCCTGCTGCGCTACGCCCTCAGCGATTGGCTGCGGGGCCGCGCCGCCCGCGCAGAGCAGGGCAAGGCCCGCCGTGTGCGCACGCCAACCGTCGTCCAGATGGAGGCGGTGGAGTGCGGCGCGGCCGCCCTCGCGATCGTGCTCGCCTACCATGGCCGCGTCGTCCCCCTCGAAGAGCTACGGGTGGCCTGCGGCGTCTCGCGCGACGGCAGCAATGCCGCCAACATCGTCAAAGCTGCCCGCAGCTACGGCCTGCTCGCCAAGGGCTACGCCAAGCCCGTGGAGGCTCTGCCCGCCCTCCAACTCCCGCTGATCGCCTTCTGGAACTTCAACCACTTCGTGGTGGTTGAGGGCTTCGGCCCTGGCCGTGTCTTCCTCAATGACCCCGCGGGCGGCCCCCGCGTTGCCAGCGCGGAGGAGTTCGACGAAGCTTACACCGGTGTGGTGCTGGTCTTCGAGCCTGGCCCCGAGTTCGTGCGCGGCGGGCGCCGCCCAAGCCTGGCCGGCGCCCTGCTCGCCCGCCTCGCGGGAATGTGGCGCGGCGTCGTCATGGCCGTCCTCGCCACCCTGGCCCTGGCCGTCCCGGGCCTTGCCGTGCCCGTCCTGCTGCAACTCTTCGTCGACGAAGTCCTTGTCGCGGGAGGGGCCGGGTTGGTCGCACCGCTGCTGATCGGGCTGGCCCTCGCCGCGGCCCTGCGGGCGGGCCTCACCTGGCTCCAACAGTGGTTGCTGCTGCGCCTCGAGCTGCGACTCGCCCTGCGCGACGCCGGGGCCTTCTTCAGGCATGTGCTGGGGTTGCCGTACGCCTTCTTCACCCAGCGCTACGCTGGCGAAGTCGGCGCGCGGGTGGCGATCAACGACCGGGTCGCAGCCCTGCTCAGCGGCGAACTGGCAACAGCGGCCCTGAATGTGGTGCTGGTGGCAGCGTACGTCCTGCTGATGCTCTGGTACGACCCCTGGCTCACCCTGGTCGCCCTCGCCGCGGCCCTGCTGAACGTGGCCGCCCTCACTCTGATCGCCCGCAGCCGGCGCGACGCGAGCCGACGCCTCATGACCGACCGCGGCAAGCTCCTCGGCGCGACCTACGGCGGCCTCGAGATGATCGAGACCCTCAAGGCTGGCGGCGCCGAGGGCGACTTCTTCGCCCGCTGGGCCGGGCTCCACGCCAAGGTGATCAACGCCGAGCAGCGGCTCGCTGTCTTCACCCAAGTGCTGGCGGTGGCCCCGCCCCTGGTCGCCGCCCTGAGCACCGCGGCCATCCTGACCCTCGGCGGCCTGCGCGTGATCGACGGCGCCCTCACCATCGGCATGCTCGTGGCTTTCCAGAGCCTCGCCGCCAGCATGCTCGAGCCCGTCGGCCGCCTGGTGAGCCTCGGCGGCAGCCTGCAGGAGCTCGAGGCTGAGATCGCCCGCCTCGACGACGTCGCCCGCTACCCCGCCGAGCCGCTGCCCCCGCCGTCGCTCTCCGGCGAGCCGCCAGCCAGCGCGCGCCTCGAAGGGCGGATCGAGCTGCGCAACGTTACCTTCGGCTTCAGCCCCGCCGCCCCGCCCTTGATCGAGGGTCTCAGCCTCCATGTACCGCCGGGCGCCCGTGTCGCCTTGGTTGGCAGCTCGGGGAGCGGCAAGTCCACCATCGCCAGGCTCGTCGCCGGGCTCTACAGGCCCTGGTCCGGCGAGATCCTGCTCGGCGGGCGGCCGCGCGACAGCCTCCCCCGCCCCTTGCTCGCCCGCTCGGTGGCCATGGTCGACCAGGAGATCACCCTGATCTCCGGCACAGTGCGCGAGAACTTGACCCTCTGGGACGAGACGATCGGCGACGAGGCCCTCGACGCGGCCACGCACGACGCCGCGATCCACGCCGAACTGATGGCCCGCCCTGGCGGCTATGAAGCCGAGTTGGAGGAGGGCGGGCGCGACCTGAGCGGCGGGCAGCGCCAGCGGCTCGAGCTCGCCAGGGCCCTGGCCCTCGAGCCGAGCATCCTGGTGCTCGACGAGGCTACCAGCGCCCTCGACCCGCTCACCGAGCAGCAGATCGATGCCGCCCTGCGCCGCCGCGGCTGCACCTGCCTGATCGTGGCTCACAGGCTCAGCACGGTACGCGACGCCGACGAGATCCTCGTCCTTGATGAAGGGAAGGTAGTGCAGCGGGGCACCCACGACGAATTGATCCGCGCCGGGGGCCTCTATGCGCAGCTCATCCAAGGCGAGGGTGCCGAATGATGGACGCCCCCCGCGATGTCGCCGCCATCCTCGCCGCCTGTCGCCTCGTCGGCGAGGCCCTCGGCGTGCCAATCGTTGCCCATCCAGCCCTCGACGAGCCGGGGCAGCGCGCCGACCCGCTGGCCGCCATCGCCAACGCCTCGCGAATCCGCACGCGCCGCGTGCTGCTGCGAGGCGAGTGGTGGCGCGACGACGCCGGCCCCCTGCTGGGCTACAGGCAGGACGGCCTCGCCCCCGTGGCGCTGCTCCCCCGTGGCCCAAGCCGCTACGCCCTGGTCGAGCCCGCGACCGGCGCCGAAATGCCGGTTGACGCCGAGACGGCGGCCACCCTGAGCCCATTCGCGGACCAGCTCTACCGCCCGCTGCCAGAGGGACCGGTGAGCGGGCGCGATGTGCTGCGCTTCGCCCTGCGCGGGCAGGCCGGCGACCTGCGCCTCGTGGCGTTTGCGGGCCTTGTGGCCGGGCTGCTGGCCCTGCTCGCACCCCTAGCGACGGCATACGTGGTCGAGTCTCTGCTGCCGGCGGGCGAGCGAGGCATGGTGCTGCTGGTCGGGCTGGGGTTGGCGGTGGGCACATTGGCGGCAGGCGTGTGCGAGGCGGCGCGCAACATCGCCCTGTTGCGGGTCGAGGGGCGGCTCGACGCGGCCCTGCAGGCGGCCGTAGTCGACCGGCTCGTCAGCCTGCCGGTCGCCTTCTTCCGCGACTACACCGCGGGCGACTTGGGCGAACGGGCGATGGGCGTGGGCGAGCTGCGGCGGCGCCTGGGCGAAACGGCGGTGAACGCCGCACTGGCTGCCCTCTTCTCGCTCTTCAGCCTGGGGCTGCTTTTCGCTATCGACTGGGGGCTGGCGCTGCTGGCCCTGGGCCTGATCGGGGTCTTCGCGCTGATCAGCTGGCCGATCCTGCGCCTGATGCTGCGGCGCCAGCGAGCCCTGAGCGCCTTGGAAGGGCAGATCGCGGGGCTGGTGTTGCAGCTGCTCCTCGGGATCGCCAGGCTGCGCGTTGCTGGCGCCGAGGGGCGCGCCTTCGCACGGTGGGAGGCCGCTTTCCAGCGGCGGAAAGAGCTGGCGCGCCAACTCGGGACGGCCAGCAGCGGCGCCGCCGTGTGGAACGCGGCCTTCCCGGTGCTCATGACCGCGGCCGTGGTCGCCGCCGTGACGTTCGGGGGCAGCCCGCGGCTCACCACCGCCGAGTTCCTCGCCTTCGCGGCGGCCCTGGGCCAGCTCGTTGCCGCCCTGGTGGCCCTGGGCGCGGCCGCGGGCGAGGCCACTACAGTGACGCCCCTCTACGAGCGGGCCCGGCCTATCCTCACGGCAACCCCCGAGGTGGACGCGGCACAGGCGTATCCCGGCGAGTTGACCGGCGCAATCGCCTTAGAGGGCGTCAGCTTCGCCTACAGGGAGGGCGGGCCCCTGATCCTCGACAACGTCACGCTGCGGATCGAACCGGGCGAGTACGTGGCCCTGGTCGGGCCGTCAGGCTCGGGCAAGTCAACGCTGCTCCGGCTGCTGCTCGGCTTCGAGCGGCCTACGGCGGGCACGGTCAGCTATGACGGACGGGATCTGGCGAGCCTCGACCTGAGGGCGGTGCGGCGGCAGTTGGGGGTGGTGCTTCAGAGCAGCAGCCTGATGACCGACGACCTGTTCCACAACATCGTCGGCGCGGCGCCCCTGCCGGTCGAGGCAGCCTGGGAGGCGGCGCGGCTGGTCGGGCTCGATGAGGAGATCCGGCGGCTGCCGATGGGGATGTACACCGTGGTCTCGGAGGGCGGCAGGACCTTCTCGGGAGGGCAGCGCCAGCGCATCCTGCTGGCCCGGGCCCTGGTGCGCCGGCCGCGCATCCTGCTGCTCGACGAGGCGACGAGCGCCTTGGACAACCTGGCCCAGGCAAAGGTGGCCGAGAGCCTGGCGCGGCTCGCCGTGACGCGGGTGGTGATCGCCCACCGGCTGAGCACGATCAGAGAGGCCGACCGCATCGTCGTGCTGGAGGGCGGGCGTATCGTGCAGAGCGGCAGCTACGCCGAGCTGATCGCTTGCGATGGCCCATTCGCCCGGCTCGCCCGCCGCCAACTCGTATGACGGCGAATCAACGACCGCGAGCTACGGTGCCGTAGCTCGCGGTCACTGCAATATCACGGTCATTAGCGGAGGCGGAAGCCGCCGGTGATCTGGGCAAGCTCCTTTTCGCTCAGCTCGCCGAGGTCGGCCGGGTCGAGGGTGAAATCGGCCGGCAACGCCCTACCTGCCAGGCTCTCGAGCGTCCCCCTCGGGTCGCTAATCAGGGCCTTGCGGAACTCCTCGTCCGACCGCAGCCGCTCGACCATCAGGGCCCTCAGCTCCGAACCGTTCATCCCTGTTCTCCTTATCTTGCCGGTCCGTTCCGTGACGCTATTGTAAGCTATGCCGCGGCATCGTGGATCAAGAGAAATACGTAATTATGAAGGCAGGGCCATCAGGAGAAGTACGTAAAGAGCGTAGCACCTGGGATTGTTCGCTAGTACGGGAAGTCTGCATGTGTAGGCGCATGGCCCAACTGCTTTGTTATTAGGAGAGGATGGAGCTATTATCCTAATACGAAAGCAAGATCGTAGCCGTCGGTCTCGCTCAAGAACTTCCTCACGGTACTGTCGCCAATACGGAGAGAGCCTGCTCACCGCTGCCAACTGAATGTTGGCGGGCATTGGTAGTCGCTGCGCCGGAATT
>DAOUGF010000682.1:0-3774 GCA_034429295.1 Chloroflexaceae bacterium | reverse complement strand
CTCGCTAGGCAGCTGTCCCGCCAGCACCACGTTTGCCATCTCGGTCGTCGCTGCTGCCTCCGGCACCCTGGTGACGATCACCTGATCGTAGGCGGCGAGCAGGTTCTCGCCATCCTCGGCCACATGGGTGATCGCCAGCGTGTTGTCGAGGCCGGCCTCGAGCGTGCCGAGCGCCCGGCTCTTCTCTCCGCCGTCGAGCCACGCAGCGTAGACCTGGCCGGCCTCCGGCGGCGGCAGGCCTTGCACCTCGATATGGACGAGATCGTTCCAGCGCAGCTTGTCGCGCCAGACGACCAGGCCGACCGCCTCGACGTTGGGATCGGCGGCAGGCGGCGCGGGCTGGCCCTCGGCGCCCGGCGCTGTCGGCGTCGTCTCTGGCGGCGCACCGGCGCCCCTCCAGGCGCTAAAGCTGGCGGCGCCGAGCAGCAGCACGAGTAGGGCCAGTGTCAGGGCGGCAACTGTCCAGCTTGGGCTACGCAGGGAGGCGGCTGCGGCGGTCGTGGCGAGCTGCGTCGCCATCGTGGTCGGGCGTTCCACAGATCGGCCTTCCCGGCCCGCGATGCGTCCCAAGTCCTGCGCCATGGCTTTGGCGCTTTGGTAACGCTCGTCGGGGCGCTTCGCCAGCGCCCGTTGCAGGATCGGCTCGACGGCTGCGGGAAGCTCCGGGTTGATACTGCGGGGCGGCGGGGGCGGCTCGGAGATATGGCGCGCCAACACCTGGCTGCGCGGGCCCGCGCCAAACGGCGGCTGCCCGGTCACCAGTTCGTAGAGCACCACCCCCGCCGCGTAGAGATCGGTGCGGGCGTCCACGGGCTCCCCGGCGGCCTGCTCTGGGGCCATATAGGCAGCCGTGCCGACCACCTGCCCGGCCGCGGTCATCTCAGGGCCGGCGGCGTCGAGCAGTTTCGCGATGCCGAAGTCGGCGAGCAAGGGCCAATCCGGCGCCGGCAGCAGCACGTTGCTCGGCTTGACGTCGCGGTGGACGATCCCGCGGATGTGGGCGTACTCCAGCGCCGCCAGCAGCCGCTCCATCAGCGGTCGCGCCGCCAGCGGCGGGATCGGCTTCGCCAAATCGGCCAGCGAGGCGCCGTGCTCCACGTACTGGGTTGCGAGGTAGAGCAGGCCGTCTTGCTCGCCATAGTCGTAGACCTGCAGGATATTCGGGTGCTGCAGCTGCCCCACGATCTGCGCCTCGGCCTTGAAGCGCGCCACGAACTGGCGATCGTGGTGGTGCTCGAGCACTTTAACGGCGACGAAGCGGTTCAGCGACGGCTGGTAAGCCTTGTAGACGGTCGCCATACCGCCGCGCCTGATCAGCTCGACCAGGCGGTAGCCGCCAAGGTCGCTATTAACAAGAGTGTCCATATGGTGTCGTCCCGATGGCATTGATCGCCCCGCCGAGCGGCGGCCCGGGCACAATCAATCAGCCATCCTTACGTTGCAGCAGATGGTGCGCGACGCCCAGAGTCTATGCGCCGCGGCAGAGCGGCGCATCGTTGAGAGTGCCTATTGGACATGCCTAGTGACCGTACAGCGTAGTCCGTAGCCGGTAGTCCGTACGGCGGCACAGCAGCGCCGGAGTGCCAACCCATCGCAGGGTGCCGTGCTGCCGCCTCCCAAGGGGCGGCCCGGGAGAAATGCTTATAGCGCCTCCATCCAAAGTAGGCAGGTCCAATCGGTAAGTACACCGATGCGCGCTCCTGCCGTGCAGGGTAGACTGCGCCCCACGCTGACGCCGGGCGGTGCGGGCGCCGGAAGCCCGCATCAAGCTCGTACCCGCAGCAGAGCGGGGCGCAGCTCAAAAGGACATAACGATCAGCCGTCCGCGCCCGGCGACTATGGCGCAACGGAACATCACGCCGGCTCCGCGGTGAGTGCCGGCGCCGCTCAAAGGCTAGCGGCGCCAGCGATCACCGAGCTGGAAAGGATGTGACAAATGAGCAACCCAACACTTGCTATCTCTGACGAGCTGATCGAGGGGCGTCTGATGCAGGCGCTCAGCGAGCACGATGTGCTGCCATATCAGGGGCTCAAGGTGCGGGCGGCGGCCGGCGCCGATGACCGCACAGTTCGGCGGGTGCTCCAGGGGATGATCGATGCCGGCCAGGTGCGGCGGAAAGCCGAGCGTAACTGCCTCTGGTATCTCGGCTATGCCAAGGCGCTGCCGGCCGACCAGGAGCCGATCCCCGACGACATTCCGGCGCCGTTTGCGCGGCTGCTGCGCGAGCTCGTTCAGTAGAGGGCCTGTGCGCCTGCATAAACAAGCGGCATGCTGTCTGCTCACGCAGCGGCATGCCGCTTCCGCGTGCAGGTGCCCTTCCCGCTGCGTCGCGGCCTAACATCCCGCCAGAGCCACAGCCTTTGGAACAGTCCGCGCACCCTCCTACGTCTGTAGTTTGTCCGATCAAGTTAGGAGGAGGAGCGCATGGTACCTAATCCTGGACAAAACCATCGCGACCCGCATCGCGGCCGTCATACACTCTGGTGGAGCCTGATCCTGCTGGCGATCATGCTCCTGAGCGCATGCTCTCGCCCGGGCACGCCCGTAGGCGAGGCTCCGACGCTGCCTCCAGCCGCGGAGACCGCAACCCCGCCCGCGGCTGCCCCCACGGCGCTGCCTCCCACTGCGGAGGCGCCGACCCAGGCGCCAGTGCCGACATCGCCACCCCCGACTGCGGAGGCGCCAACCCAGGCGCCTGCGCCGACGACCGCCCCGCCGCCCCCTGCCGGGGACGCCCCCGCGCCGGTAACGACTGGCGCCATCAGCGGGCGACTCGCCTACCCGAGCGAGTTCATTCCCGAGCTGCTGGTCTACGCCATCCGCGTCGATGATCCCAGCCAGTTCTATCAGCTCACTACCGCGCTCAATCAAGTAGAGTTCACGATGGCGGGCCTCGCGCCCGGCGACTACCACGTGTTCGCTTACCTCGCCTCGCAGCCCGAGGCAACCCTCGGTGGCGCCTACACAGAGTACTCGCTTTGCGGCCTGCGCCCCGAGTGCCCGAGCCACGAGCTGATCGCTGTACCGGTGCTGCCGGGCGCAACCGCGGTCGTTGAGGTCACCGACTGGTATGCCCCTGAGGGAAGCCTACCGCCGCGGCCGGCGGGCACGGCTCTCCCGCTTGCCCCCGCCCCGGCCGATGGCCCGCTCACCGAGGGTATGACCCCGGAGGAGACCATCAGGCTCTACTATGACGCGATCAACCGGCGGGCGTACAGCGTCGCCTACAACCTCTGGCAGCAGCAGGGCGCCGCGAGTGGGCAGACCCTGGAGGAGTTCAGAGCCGGCTATGCCACCACAACGAGCGTCGAGCTCGTCACCGCCGCCGGCCCCATCGAGGCGGCCGCGGGCTCCATGTACGGCTGTGTCGCTGTCGGCCTGAGCGCTCGTCAAGAGGACGGCTCGGTACGCATGTTCACCGGGGCGTACACGCTCCAGCGCTCGAACAACGTCCCCGGCGGCAACCCGAACTGGCGCATCCGCGGCGCCAACGTGGAGGAGCTTGCCGCGCCGACATCCCTCGAGTCGCTCGACCTCGGCGGATTCCTGGCGCAGTACTGCCCCTAAATGTACTGTTTCATCACCCTGATACACAGCGGCGCCTGCCCTCGCGCCCTCAAGCTCTCAGCTTCGCTGGTCATGGGTATCGTGGTGGAGGCGAAGCTGCCCTGCAGCGGGCGTGCAGCGGGGAACGCAACGCCCGCTCTCGGCGCCGAGGGGCATGCAGCGATGGCTCTCTCGGCGCTGGCGGGCGTCGGGTTTGGGGTCCAGGG
>DAOUGF010000681.1:0-13214 GCA_034429295.1 Chloroflexaceae bacterium | reverse complement strand
GGCGGGGAAAGACCCGCTGTTTCTCCGCTGTGATGATCGCGCGGATCTGATTCACGGCCTCGTCGAGCCGATCCTCGTGGTTGATCACCACATAGTCGAAATTGCCAACCTGCTCCATCTCAGTGGCGGCCACGGCCAGGCGGGCCTCGATCTCCTCCGGGCTATCGGTGCGACGCAGGGTGAGGCGGCGGCGCAGCTCGTCGGGCGAGGCGGGGGCGAGAAAGATAAAGACGGCCTCGGGCGCTATACGCTTGACGGTGGCCGCCCCATCAACGTTGATCCGCAGCACTACATCGCGGCCGCTCGCCATCGCCTGGCGCACCTCGAACTTCGGGATGCCCTTGTACTGGCCATAGACCAGGGCCGACTCGAGCAGCTCCCCGTCGCGGATCATCTGCTGGAAGCGCTCGGTTGAGACGAAATGGTAGTCGTAGCCGTCGATCTCGCCCGGCCTGATCGGCCGGCTGGTGGCGGTGACGACAAAATGAAAGGGGAAGGCCAGCTCACGCATGCGCGTGAGCACCGAGTCCTTGCCCACACCGGAGGGGCCGGAGATCACAACGAGCAGCGGCGGCGGCTCCCGCCCTTCGAGCAGTGGGTTGTAAGGCGCGTGGCTCATCCGTAGTCCATACCCTTCCTCCAACGCCGGTGCGGTATGATATACAGACGCCGGACGAAGGGATTCTGTGCCCATGTACTTCGACACACTTACGCTCGCGGCCGTAGCCGATGAGCTGCGGGAGACGATCCTCGGGGGGCGTGTCCAGCGGGTGCTGCTCACTGGCCCGCTCAGTATCGGCCTGGAGGTCTACGCGCGGGGGCGGCGCCACCAGCTCCTCGCCTCGGCCCACCCACAGCTCGCCAGGGTACACCTGGTGCGCGGCCGGCTCACTCGTGGGGCCGAGCAGGCAACCCCGCTGCTCTTGTTGTTGCGCAAATATGTGTTGGGCGGGCGCATCGTTGCCATTGAGCAGCCGCCCCTCGAGCGGGTGGTTTTGCTTAGTATAGTCAAAGCGCCTCGGATGCGCAACCGAGCGGCGGAAGCCGGGTTGCAGGAGGCTGAAGGTCAGGAGCCGGCGGGCGAGGCTGAGCTCGAATGGTCGTCCGAGCTGGAGGAGGATGAGGAGGACGAGGCCGATTGGGACGATGAGGCGAGCGAGGCTGCGCCGACGCCGCGCCGCGCGGATGGCCGCGGGGAGCCGCCCGAGCCGCTGCGCTGCGAGCTGGTGATCGAGCCGCAGGACCGGCGCAGCAATATCATATTAGTTGACGATGGCAACATAATCCTTGACAGTGTCAAGCGAGTGACGCCCCGCATGAGCAGCCGAGTGGTGCTGCCGCGGCAGGTGTACGAGCTGCCTCCGCCCGTGGCGAAGCGCGACCCAACCCAGGCCACCGCCGCGGGGATCGAGGCTTTGGCCAAGGGTCCTGAGCGCGATCTGGCCCGGGCCCTGGTGGCGGCATACCGGGGCGTCTCGCCCCAAGTGGCTCGCGAGGTGGTCTTTCGGGCTCTCGGGCGGACGCGGGCGCAGGTGGATGAGCCGCTGCCCCACTACACGCTGGCCGCCCGGCTGCGGGAGCTGATGACGGCGCCGCCGGAGCCGAGCGTGGTGCCTGGCGAGGCCGGCCCGATGGCCTACGCGCCATACATGCTCACCCATCTGCCGGGCGCGGTGCCGGCGGCGAGCATGAGCGCGGCCTTGGAGGAGTACTACGCGACCCGCGAGGAGCTGACGGGCCACCGGCAGCGACGAGAGGCTCTGGCCCAGCAACTTGGGGCGGCCCGCGAGCGCCTGGTCCGCCAGCGGGAGCAGATCGCCGCCGAGCTGGAGAAGGCGCGAGAGCTGGAGCAGTTACGCTGGGAGGGCGAGATGATCTTCGCCTTCCTCCACGAGTTGCGGCCGGGCCAGGAAGCGCTGGAGGTGGAAGGCCGGCGCATCGCGCTCGACCCACGCCGCAGCCCCGTCGAGCAGGCCCAGGAGCGCTTTCGCCAGTACGATAAGGCCAAGAGCGCCCTGAGCGGCCTGCCCGAGCGGCTCGCCGCGGCCGACGCCCGCCTGGCCGGGCTGGATCAGCTTATGGCGATGCTGGAGATCAGCGATGAGTACGCCCAGATCGAGCAGCTGGCCCAGGAGGCGGAGGAGCTGGGCTACTTGCGGGAACACCCCGACCCGCTGCAGGCCGGGCGCCGGCGACGGGCGCAGCAGGCCCGCCCGCTCCATCTCGTCTCCTCCGATGGCTTCGACATCTTCGTGGGGCGCAGCGCCCGCCAGAATGAGGAGGTGACCTTCCGGATCGGGCGGGGCGAGGACCTCTGGGTCCATGTGCGCACCATCCATGGCGCCCACGTGATCGTCCGCAGCGGCGGCCGCGAGGTGCCGGAGCGCACCATTGAGGAGGCGGCGGGCCTGGCGGCCTATTTCAGCCAGGCGCAGGGCGAGGCCGCGGTGGAGGTGGATGTCTGCCGGCGCAGCCTAGTGCGTAAGGTGCCGGGCGGCCCGCCCGGGCTGGTGACGTATCGCGCCGAGCGCACGCTGCGGGTGGCGCCCCGGCCGCCCGAAAAACCTCTTCGCACGGAGCTGTAGGGCGGCCGCGACGGGCCGCCCTCCGTGGACGCAATAATGCCCCGCCTGTGAAGACGGGGCTGGGGAACAATAAGAGCGGGAAGAACTAGGGGAAGCGCTGGATCAGCCTGTCGTACCACACCTCGCTGACGGTCCCACCCACGAGGGAGAGGATCCCTACGCAGACGACCATGATCAGAACGAGGATCAGGCCGTACTCCACGAGCCCCTGGCCTTCCATCCGACGGGCGATCAGCCAGGCCGAAAGCCTTCGGCCCAGCGTTGCGGCTTGCGCGCTGACGAGACTGAGATGTCGCCGCATTGGTGCTCCTTTCGCAACTTGCTGTGACGGCTGCTGGAACGACGTTGCCCCCATGGGCATTGGGGTGGATAATGGCGCCGTTGACACAGACAACGCACGCCGATAGAATAAACGGCGCGGCGGGCGTTTTTTGGGAGCATGAAGATGACAAAATCCTCAGCTGGTGATGAGCGGGAGCAGTCGCGCTGGCGGCAGCAGATCGCGAGCATCATCGAGACGCAGCTCGCCCGCTCTCCCTTTCTGCTGCAGGGCCGCGCGGTGATGCGGCAGCTCAGTCACGAGCGTGAGAGTTGGCCGCTGCTCGTCCCCTTGCTGCTTTTCATCTTCGTCATTGTCTATCGCCGCGAGCGCCAGAAGCTGCGGGCAGCCGCGGAGGAGCTGGAAGAGGAGTAGCTCGCCTCTTCAGAGGCCTGTTGCTGGGCCAAGGACGGACGAAAGACCAGGGGCAGAGAGCCGATCGGCCTTCACCCCTGGTCTTTGGTTGTTAGCCCTCCGCAAACGGATCGCTGGGGCGCGCTACGGCGTACGTGGCTGCGGGTAGGGCGGCGGGGCCACGCTGAGCTCCACCTCGGCCTCGGCCCGTGCCTCCCCGCTGCCGTCGTCAATATCGGCGATCACGACCGTGATCGCGCCTCCCTGCGGCGGCTCATCGAAGGTGAGCGAGGCGACAAACGGGATCTGCGGGGCATCGGCGGGGATGGGCACGCTAAAGCTGCCCTCGCCGATCAGGTTGCCGGCCTCGTCCAGCACCCGATAGTCGAGCGCGCCGCCGAGGGGCGGCAGCGTGGTGCGGCCGGTGATCACAACCGGGCTGCCGACCACCGTGCCGGGCGGCGGCGTCTCGATGATAATCTCCTGCCGCACGATCTGGCCGCCGCTGGGAATGGTGGGCGTGGGCTGGCCGCGCGGGTTCACCTGGAGCCGCACGATGGCGCTGGCGAGGATGTTGCCTACCGCATCCCGGTCGTAGATCTCGACGGTGATCGCGCCGCCCTGGGGCGGCTCGGCGAAGTTGAGCGAGGCCACGAACGGGATGTTCGCCGGCTGGCCGGGGGGCGCGGCCACGGGGAAGCTGCCCTGCCCCAGCGTCTCGCGGTTGAGCGAGCGCACCACGTAGTTCAGAGAGCCGGTGCGGGGCGGGAGCGCGGCGCGCCCGGTGATGACCACGGGGCTACCCACCACAGTACCTGCCGGCGGCGTCTCGATGGTGATCGACTGCACCGTGGGGAGCGCGGTGGCGCTAGGAGCGGGCGGCGGGCCAGCGACCTGGAGTTGGAGGGTGGCGCTGGCGCGCACCTGATTGTTGGCCGGATCGATCTCGAGCAGTTCCAAGCTGATCGGGCCGCCAGCCTGGGGCGGCGAGAAGAAGATCTGGGCGTTGAAGCTGGCCCCGCCATCCTGCGTGCCGGTGACGCCGAACTGGCCCTGGCCGATCTGCTGGCCGCTGGCGTTGCGAACGCGGTAGGTGAGGGCGCTACCGGCGGGCAGCCGTACCGTGCGGCCGGTGATGGTCATCGGGCTGCCGACGAGGGTATTGGCGGGGGGCGTCTCGATGATGATCGCCTGCTCCTGCGCGGCCACGCTCAGGTCGATCCGGGCGGCGGCCGCGATCTGGCCGTCGGCCGCGTTCTGGTCCACGATCTCTACGGTGATGCGCCCGCCGCCCGGCGGCAGGTTGAAGGTGAGCGAGGCGGTGAAGCTGCTGGGAGCGCCTTGGGCGCCCTGCACGGGGAAGGTGCCGCTGCCGAGCTCGCGATTGCCGGCGTCGAGGACGCGATAGGCCAGGCTGCCCTGGAAGGGGAAGCGCGCCGTGCGGCCGGTGATCACGACGGGGCTGCCGACTACCGTGCCGGGCGGCGGCGTGTCGATCAGGATGGTTTGGGGCGGCGCCACTTGCAGCTGCAGAGTGGCGGAGGCGGCCACGGGCCCGCCGGCCGCGCCTGGCTCGAAGATCTCCAGGCTGATGGCGCCGCCGTTGGGCGGTAGGTTGAAGGTGAGCGAGGCGTTGAAAGTGCCGCTGCCGTCGGCGGCGGTGGAGACGGGGAAGGTGCCGCTGCCGAGCACGGCGCCGCCCGCGTCGCGTAGGAAGTAGTTGAGGGTGTCGCCGGCCGGCCGGCGCGCCGTGCGGCCGGTGATCACGACGGGGCTGCCGACCAGCGTGTCGGGCGGCGGCGTGTCGATCGTGATCTGCTGGCCCGCAGGCGTTGGCATGACCGGCTCCGCCTGGCTGGGGCCGAGCGTGACGGGCTGCGCGGCGATGGCGCGTATCGAGCCGTCGGCCTGGTTGAGCTCCAGCACCTCGATGCGCCCGCTGCCCTGCTCAGCGAGGGTGTAGAGGATCGTGCCGGAGAAGGCAATTGGGCCGCCCTCGCCCTCGACCATGAAGACGCCGCTGGCGAGCACCCCGCCGTCGGGGCCGATGAGCCGGAACTCCAGCCTGCCCTCGGCGGGCGGGGAGCTGACCGTCCCGCTCACCTGGATGGGGCTGGTGACCGTGGCGTTCATGGTTGGCTCGGTGATCACGATCTGCTGGGCACCGGGGGCCGGGGTTGCGATTCCTGGGGTGGGCGTCGGTGCTGCGGGGCCGAGCTGCAAGCTGCAGCGGCCGATCAGCAGCAGCACGAGTATGATCACTGCTGCCAGCAGCAGTATGATGCTCCATCGAGGGGCGCGCGACCTGGGGGCTTCTCGCTGGCCCATACATCCCACCTCAATTGTTAGCTGCGCCGCACCATCAGGATTGGCCGGCGCATCTCAGAGCGCCGGCCAACCCATCCTCCAACAGCGCCCTGCTACTCGCCCAGATGTTCGCGGAACCAGGAGACCTGTTCCTGGGCGGCGTAGAGCTGGTTGGCCGGCTCGGCGAGGCCGTGGCCTTCCCCGAGGAAGCGCAGCATGCGGGCCGGCAGCCCGCGATTCACCAACTGCAAGTGCAGGTTCTCGTTCTGCACGATCGGCAGGAAATCCTGGGTGCCGTGGAAGGTGAGCACCGCCGCGTTGATGGCGCCGGCATTGTAGGCGGGCGAGTCGCGGCGGTACTCCGCCGGGTTGTTGTAGGGCGGCAGGCCCTCCAGGTATGGCATCAGGGCGGCGTAGCCGCGCGTCCATTCGGTGATCATGTCAACCAGGGCACACTGCGGGTTCGCGGCGGTGTAGAGGTCGGGGTGGCGCACGAGGCTCTGGAGCGTGAAGTAGCCGCCGTAGGAGCAGCCGGTGATGCCGATCTTGCCGCGGCTCGTCCAGCCCCGCTGGATCATCTGGCGCACGATCTCAGCCTGCTCGTCGATGTCGATCTGCCCGAAGTTAGCGCCGTCGGCGAGGGCGTTGAAGGTGGCAGGCGTGTAGCCGGGCCGGCCGGCGAGGGGGGTGACGAGCAGTGCAATGCCCATGCCCGGCAGGAGCGTGTAGGGGTTCTCCACATTGGCGAGCCAGAAGCTGTTCATGCGAACGCCCGGCCCGCCCTCCTGCCAGACCACGATCGGCCGGTTGCGGGGCGGGAAGGGCGCGTCGGCCGGCTGGATCAGTACGCCGACCCGCCGCTGGCCGTTGCGCAGCGTGAAGCTCACCGGGTCCTGGCGCAGGTTGGCGAAGAGGCGCAGCTCCTCGTTGAGCCAGGTGAGGCGGGCGAGGGCCTTGCCGTCCCATCCGAGCCGGTAGATGTCGGGCGGCTCGGTGAAGGAGGTGTGCATGAAGACGATCTGGCGGGTTCGGTTGGTGGCGAAGACGTTGAAGTAGGAGCCGGGCCGGTCGGGGATGGCGCGCAGCTCGCCGCTAACTCGGTTGTAGTAGAAGGGGAGGCGGTCGGTGCCCTTCTGAGTCTGGAAGATGATCTCGTCCGGCGAGACGAAGCGGGCGATGGCCTGGGAGTAGACGCCGCTGGCGAACAGATCGTTCTCAAGGCGGCCCACCTCGTTCAGCGCGCTATCGTAGAAGCGGTACGAGATCCGCTCGGTGAACTGGGGCGTGTAGATCGGGTAGGTGCGGCCGCGGAGCCGGGCGGGGTGCCAGGCCTTCACCATGAGCGTGCGATTGTCGGGCGACCAATCCGCGGCACCGAGGATGGGTGGGACCGTGCCGCTGGGGCGCAGGATCTGGGTGGCGCCGCTGCCGAAATCTACAACGTAGGTGTTGTTATTCTGCAGGAGCGGGTTGCTAGCTGGGGGAAGATTGCCGGTGGCGTCGCGGTAGATCTCCTCGGAGAGCAGGGCCCCGTCGTAGATGGGCCGCTCATCTGATGACGTCACCAAGCTGTAGAAGGAGATAGCGAGGCGGGAGGAGTCGCGGCTCCAGGCCTCGCCGAGGTTAGCCGCCGTCTCGGGGAGCGTCGTCATATAGCGCACCTGGCCCGAGACGCGGTTGAAGAGCAACAGGTCGAGCGTGCGGACGGTGGCCTCGATATCCTCATCCTCCTGCTGCTCCTGCATCAGCTTGATGCTCGCGAAGGCCTGCGTGGCCCGGGCGAGATTAACGCGGCGCTGCATGGCGGGGGGCAGGGGGATGCGCTGGAGCCAGCGGAAGCTGGGCACCGCATGAGCGATGGGGACGGAGACGGTGAAGGTCCCTGGCCCCTCCTCCTCTTCCTCGGGCGGGAGCTGCACAAGCACAAAGTGATCGAGATTCGGGGCGACGGAGACGAGGGCGGTATTCGCAGGGAGGCGCACGGGCTCGGCCCTGACCCTGAGGGTCTCGCGGTCGATCAGCAGCTTGACGAAGGCATCCTCGATCACTCTGGCCTCGAAGTTCAGGCCGAGTGCGCCGAGGGTGCGCTCGTCGAGCCAGCTAAAGGTGGTGACGCCGAGCAGCGGCAGAGGGGCGAAGTTGCCGAAGGCCTCGGTGCTAAGCGCCCGGCTGCTGCCGTCCTGAATGTTGAGAAAACCGATCTGCTGATCGGAGATGACGAAGACAACCTGATCGTCGGGGCTCACAGGGCTGAAGGGAACTACGGTGATAGCTTCGTTCTGGAGGCGCTGGATGCGCTCAACCTCCTCGGGGCTGAGGAGATCGTCCGGGGCGTCCGACGCATTGACGTTGAGGATATTGTTGTTGGCCCTGCTCTGCTGCGCGTGGGCTGGCGTGAGCCCGGCGAGCAGCAGGAGGACGAGCAGCGCAAGCGACCACCGCTGAGGCATATGCTCTACTCCTTGAGTGTGGGGCGACTGAGCCGCGACCTACAGGTGGATCTAACCGCGCATGGCGGCAGAGTGTAAAGGGGAAACACGATAATGATACCAAACTTTTCACGAAAATGGTATACTTGCTCGCAAATAGTCTTTACGTTTCGCAGAAATATGGGGAGAGACGGCTAGGAGCCGGCCTCGTCAGCAAGGACAGCGCGGGCTATGGACTGTGGCGAGGCGCGGCGCCTGATCGATATGGGCGTGCGGCCGGGCTCGACGGAGCCGCGGCGGGCGGCGCTCGGCTTTCACCTGGCGGGCTGTGCGGCCTGCAAAGCGTACGCGGCTAACCCCGACAACAGCGGCCTGCTCGCGGCCCTGCTCGAGGAGCCGGCCCCGCCGCCTATCTCGCCGCCAAGCCCCGCCCGGGCCGCCGACTCGCGACCGGCGGCGCCCAGGCCCGCGCCGCGCCGTCGCACTCCATCCTGGCTGCGAACAGCCGCCCTCGCCGTATTGGGGGCGCTCCTGGCAGTGCTGGCGGTTGGCGTCGGCCGGCTCGCCATGGCCGCCTATACAATCAGCGATAACTTCGCCGCCATGCGGGTGACGGCGGCGCCGACGGTTGTTGTGACGCCCTCGCTGGCGGTGCCCACCGCGGCGCAGCCCATCGCCGAGGCGCCCTCTCCCATCCCCGAGGCGCAGCCTGCGGTCCAGGCACCCTCTCCGATCGCCGCGGCGCAGCCCGGCTCCGGCGCGCTCGACGCCCGCCCGGACGCCGGTGTGGCGCCCCAAGAGCAGGCGGCGCCGCCGCCGACGAGCTCGCCCCCGCCTCTGGCCAGCGTCACGCCTGTGCGCCTGCCCGCGGTGGGTGGGCCCGCGCCCCTGCCGACGCTCATGGCCACCGTTGATGTGCTGCCGGCCGTGGCCCGCGGCGAGCCACTGAACATCCTGCTGCTGGGCAGCGATAGGCGCCCCGGCGAAAGCTGGCAGACCCGCTCAGACGCGATCATGGTGGTGCGGCTTGAGCCGGCCGCGCAGCGCGTGGCTCTGCTCTCGCTCCCCCGCGACCTGATCGTGACCATCCCCGGCTATGGGCAGGACCGCATCAACGCCGCGACTGTGTACGGCGAGATGTATCCCGAGCTCGGCGGCGGCATCGAGCTCGCCCGCAAGACGGTGAGCCAACTCCTCGGCATCCCCATCCACCACGTGGTGCGGGCGGACTTCGCCGCCTTCACCACAGCGATCGACGCGATCGGCGGGATCGAGATCGATGTAGAGCAGGAGCTCTACGACCCGCAGTACCCGACGATGGACTACGGCTATATGGTCGCTCACTTCCTGCCCGGGCCGCAGCATATGGACGGCGAGACCGCCCTGATCTACAGCCGCATCCGCCACATGGATAGCGACTACGCTCGCGCCCGGCGCCAGCAGCAGGTGATCCTCGCCATCATCCAGCGGGTGCGGGAGCAGAATGTGCTCGGCCAGGTGCAGATGCTCGCCGACCTCACCACCGCCCTGCGGGACGATATCCAGACCGACCTCTCGATGGACCAGATGATCGGCCTGGCCTGGGCCTTCCGAGGTCTCAATCCCGATCAGGTGGAGCGCTACGCCCTGGACGAGAACCTCGTCTACGCGGGCGGCATCCCCGGCGATCCCTACGCGACGCTGCCGGCGCCGGGGGCGCTCAATCTGGTGGTGGGGCAGCTGTTGGGGGAGTAGTTTGGATCGCGAAATTCGCGAAACGTGGCGTTACGAAGTGGCGCGCAGCGCTTAAAACGCGAAACGAAGGTTCGAAAGGGAAGACGCGAAAGGAAGGGCGCGAAAGGGGATTTACGACCTGACGTAGACGGCCAGCGCGTCGGGGACGGGACGCTGGGCCCGCTGCCAGAGCGGCTGGCCGCGCCAGACAGCCTGGGTGGAGGTGTCGTCGTCGCCGCCGAGGGCGCTGTGGCAGCCCATGTCGCGCAGGGCGCCAGCGAAGTCAACGCCAACGACGCCGCTGGAGATGGCGAGCACGAGGAAGGAGCGGCCGTCGGGCAGGTCGCCCACGCAGACGGCGGTTTTAGGGTAGGTGCCGCTATAGATCTTCACCCGCCAGTCGAGCTGCACAAAATCCTCCCCCAAGGGGTTGAAGGGGAGCCGGTCGTCGGTGGGGGCCGTGAGCGCCGGGTCGGCGATCTTGCCGTCCCAGAGGATCACGGGGCCGCCGCCGATCGCCTGGGTGCAGCCCGCGAGCTGCTCAGTGTCGAACTTGCCGATACTGGCCCGCTGATCCGGAGTGATGCAGAGCGCGCCGCGCCCCGCGTTCACCCGGTGAACAACGCCGTTGATCACCACGCTGCCCTCGTTCGAGGTGCGGGCATCGCCGTGAAAGCCGAAGGCCATCGCCCAGAGCAGTTCCATGCCGTCGCGGGCGGCGTAGGGGGCGTTCGCCATCACGGCCACCGGCTGCAGATGGCGCCCTCCGTCAGTCCAGATCGTATCGCCGCTGGCATCGCTGCCGGGGGTGGCGCCGTCGGCGTTGATCACCTCGACGTGGACCCGCTCGTCCAGCCGGACCACACTGTAGAAGAGTTCGCCGCCGCCCACAGCCCGCCGGTAGTACTCCACCCTGCCGTCCGCCACGCTCTCCTGCAGGGCGCTGCCGGCGTTGAACGCGGCGAGCCGCTCAGCTGCCAGAGGATCGGCGCCGACCGGCTGCATCACCGAGGTGAGCGGCGCGATCTGATTCGCCATGGCCTGCTCGGCGGGCGCTCGCTCGAAGGCCGCCGCAAGGGGCGGAAGCCAGCCGGAGAGCTTCGTCTCCCGCTCGGTGACGAGAAAGAGCACAATGATGAAGACGCCGAGGCCTGCCAGCAGGAGCCGCGCCTGGTTGAAGATCTCGGAAGGCGAGAACATGGGATTCAGTGCTCTGCTAGGAACGGCGCAGGACATCCTCTGGCGAAGCGAGCGCTTCGCAGAACGATCCGCTCTCTGGTATTGTACACAGATTCTGCATCTGTGCCGCAACTGGCTGCTGTGGTATGATAGCATAAAACGAACTTTTGTGCTACACCTTTTTCGCCACTTGCTGTGCGTCGCGCCCCGCCGGAGGAGAAGGGTATGGCTCGCCTGAACCAGGCTTTGCTGCTGCTGGCCGTACTGGTTGCACTCTCAGGGCCGGGCCTGGCGCGTGCTCAACGCGCCGACGGCCTCGACCAACCGCTGGCCGCCGCGAATCGCTGCGGCGCTGGCGATGGCCGCGAGACGCACTTCACGATCGCGGCCACGGGCGATACCTTCCCCCACGAGAATATCCAGGCGGTAGGCGAGGCCCAGGGCTACGATATGCTGTTCGACTATGTGCGCCCGTACCTGCAGGCGGCCGACCTGGCCTACACTAACTTCGATGGAGCGATGCTTGAGGGCGCCGGCTACAGCGGCTACCCGAACTTCAACTTCAACCCGGCCCTGGCGACGGCGCTGAAGAACGCCGGGATCGATGTGGTCTCCACGGCCAACAACCATATTCTCGACCGCGGCCCGGAGGGGCTGGATGCGACTCTGCGGGTACTGGAGGCAAACGGGATCATGCAGCATGGCGCGGTGCCGAGCGGCGCCACAGAGCGGCCGCCCTACACTCGCCTAGTCTTGGAGCGGGACGGCGTGACGATCACGATCGGCTTCATCGCCGCGACTTGGGGCACCAACGGCATCCCCGACCCGTACGGTCAGGTGAACCTGCTCTACGAGTCGAGCGAGTACGGCCAGCAGGGCGGTGTGCGGGCGAGCGTGCTGGAGGCGATCGCTCAGGCTGACCGCGACAACGATGTGGTGATGGTGGCGGCCCACTTCGGCTACGAGTACCAGTTCTACCCCGACCAGAGCCAGATCGACGCGGCGCGCCGCATGGCCGAGGCCGGCGCCGATATCATCCTCGGCGCCCAAGCCCACACGCTCCAGCCCGTCGATCTGATCGACTTGGGCAGCCGGAAGACCCTGGTGGTCTACTCCCTCGCCAACTTTATCGCCTCGCAGGGCGCTTTCCAGGCCCAGTACTACGCCGCAACCTCAGCGATCGTCTATATCGGCCTGGCCCGCGGCCCGGATGGCCAGGTGCGAGTGACGGGCTACCGCTACCTGCCGACGATCCATGTGGACGGCGACACGCGCCCGGCGCCGATCGCGCCCGGCAGCGCTGACGATCTGATCGCCCATGTGCGAACGATCATGCGCGACCCCGCGGGCCTGCGGCAGCTCCCCGCCACCCCTCCGGAGCCCGGGGCCATCGTTGAGGTCTGCGCCCCGCTGACGCTGGCCGAGGCGCCCGACACGCCGATCACAGGCGATTTCGCCCAGCACTATCGCTCGCTGCCCAACCCGCTCGCGACGCTCGGGCTGCCCCTCGGCCAGGTGACGATGGAGCTCGCGGGCGATTGCGTGACCGAGGTGCCGGTGCTGTATACGGAGCGCCAGCGCCTGGAGCTGCACGAGGATCAGCAGTGGCCCTTCCGGGTGAGCGGGACGCGGGTGGGTGCCTACGCCTTCGAGCAGCGTTACCCCGGCTTGGAGGCGCCGCCGCGCACCGATCTGAGCGCCCCCGATGCCTTCGCCGATACGCGCTTCCGCGCCTACTACGAGCAGCTAGGCGGCCTGAACGTCTTCGGCTACCCGATCTCGGGCGCGCTGAACGAGGATCACCCGGAGACGGGCGTGCCTACCACGGTGCAGTACTTCGAGCGGGCACGTTTCGAGTTAGCGCCTGACGCCCCGGCCGGCGCGCCGCTGGCCGAGCAGGTGCGGCTCGGGCTGCTCGGCCGCGAGCTGCGCGATGCCGGCGGCGTTGCTGCGCTCTGCGGCATAGGGGGCGCTGAGCTGGCGGCAGGGGCCGGCGGAGTCGCCGTCGAGCAGGGCTTTCAGGCGCCCGGATCTGCCGCCAATGGCGAGCTCGGCGTGGTGGCCGACGTGCTCACCCAAGCGGCGGACAGCGCAGGGTGGTGGATGCCTACGCTTGCGATCATTGCACTGCTGATCGCGATCCTGGCCCTCGCCGGCTTCGCCTTGGCCGACTGGCAGGCCTACCGGCGGCGCGGGCCGCGGCGGGGCTACCGCCGGCGGCGCACCGCCTTCGAGCGGTTTGGTGGAGCTGTGCAGGGCGTAGGGGAGACAGGGTTACAGCGAGACAAGGCGACAAGATCGTGGGAGCCAGGTGATGCAGGCCAGGCT